>JAETTR010000009.1 GCA_021768985.1 Bacillota bacterium | reverse complement strand
ATCGAAGGCAACTATCTGTATCTCGCCGTCAACTCTCCGGAGGCGCAGCGCGTGTCCTTCTCCTACGTGCCGCTCGACGACCTGCGCATGGAATCGGTCAAGTATCTCGTGCAGGACCTCTTCGCGAACAACCCGCGCATGACCTACGCCGACGGCATTCTGTACTGCGTGGTCAACAACAACACGATTTACGCGTACGACGCGGAAACGCACAGCTACGTGAGCAACGGTACCAAGCTCGATTCGGCGACCGAACAGGTGAACGGGCTCCAATTCGTCTGCGCGTACGGCGGAAGTCTCTACTACTCCGTCAACGGAAGCGTCGCCTACTCCAACGGACTGTACCGCTCCGATTTTCAGGGAAACGCCGAACGGGTGCTCGCGGGCGATGGATTCACCGCTCTCTCCACAAAAGACGACAATCTCTACTGCGTGCGCGGCTCCTCCGTGCTCGGGCTCACCGTATCCGACATGGGCGTGGGCTATTCGGGCTACGAAATCTCCGCCTCCTCCGATTCCGTCAACCGTCTTTCGAACGCGTCCGATGCGGTGCGGGCGGGCGATCTGCTCGTGACCGCCGATTCCGCCAACCGCCGCGTTTCGGTGTACAACTTCAAAAACGGCGAATTTTCCGTGATTTCCTGTGCGGACGAGGACTTCTCCCCTTCGCTCGTCGCGACGGACGGCGAAACGATCGCTTGCGCTTCGGGCGTAAAAATCTACGCGTGCAAGTACGGCGACGAGCGCTTCGGCGAGCCCCTGCAAACGGCGGCGCAAGCCACGATCCGCGGGATCGCGTGCGTATACGGAAGCATATATTACGTCACGGCGAACAAGCAATACGGCAAAGCGGGAAGCGGCGAATCGGTCGTGCACGAGGACTACGGCACCCCGAAGCGCATGACGCGCGATTTGTACGGCAATCTCTTCGTGTCCTACGAGAGCGATCTGAACTGCCGCGTGTACACCTTTACAGAATCGAATTTCCTGCAACGGGACGCGGGCGTGCGGCTCGGGTTTTTCCTGCCCTCCTCCCACACCTCCCTGCGGTCGGATTTCGAGGGCAATCTCTACTGTTTAAGCGGCAACGCCGTCTATAAGAACGGCGAGAAGTTCGCCGAAATCGACGGTACGGATTACGTGTATTCGGGCAAGACTGCGCCCGAAAGCTTCGCGCTCGGGTTCGAGGACGGCGAAGTGTACTTCCTCTTCGGCAATTACGCCGTAAAGAGCAAGGACGGCGCGCTCGATATCCCCACCCTCGGCAAAATCGAAACGGGCGACGCGAAGGAAACGGTATTCTCCGACCACGGCGAAATCGCGCTGCTCGCCGATATCCCCGCGGGAGAAATCGGGATCGGGATCGACCTCGGCGCGCTCAAAGAATCGGATTCCCCTTACTTCCCCTACGTGGGCTATTCCCGTCTGACGGAAGGGAAACGCGGCGTTCTACTCGCGGAAACGGACAAGCACTTCGTCGTGCTGCTTGCCGAAAAACAGAGCTACGACGCCGTGCTCTACCGCAAAAACGGCGTGACCGTCGTACCCGATTCGGAGTATTGGACGGCGGCGGAATCCGAAAAATATCTTTCGAGCGACGTTTCCGCCTACTTCGCCCCCGCGCTCGCAAGCGAGCTTGCGGGCGAACGGCTTGCCCGCGGCGCGAGCGTGCGCGTTTTGGGCTTCGTGCAAGCGCCCGAGCGGGAGTACGCGCGCATTCGCTACGGCTCGGAGGAGCGCGCCGTTTTCACCGCCTATATCCCCAAATCCTATCTCACCGAAGTTTCCCCCCATCCCGTCCGCGGCGACGAATACCTCGCGGCGTTTCTGAAACCGGACGGCGAAGGGATCGTATTCCGTACGTCGAGCGGCGAAACCCTGCTCGTAACCGAGCGCACCGCGGCGACCTTTGCGGAACAGGAGGACGGAAGCTATCTGGCGCGGATCGAAAAGGACGGCGAAGTATACACCGCTTACGTTTCGAAGGACCGCGTTGATTTCGGCAATTCCGACGCCGTACGGATCAGCCTGATCATTATCCTGACCGTGCTCGCCCTCGTGATTATCGGCGCGTACGTCTATCTGTTGCCCCGCAAGAAGGAACGGGGAAACGGCGTTTCCGAAGAACGCGGAAAAAAAGCAAAAAAATAAACCGCAAAACGTTGACTTTGCGGAAATAATATCGTACAATATCGGCAATAAAAATAAGGAAAACGATTATGGCAAATTATCGCTCCCCTTTGGCGCCCTGCCGCGCCGATCCCTACCTGTTCAAGCACACCGACGGGAAGTACTACTTTACCGCCACCTGCCCGCAGTACGACCGCATCGAGATCCGTTGCGCCGACACCGTAAACGGCATCGCGACGGCGACTCCGCGCGTGGTCTGGAAGCGGCACAAGCTCGGCGCCATGGCTTCGCATATCTGGGCGCCCGAAATCCATTTCATTATGGGCAAATGGGTCATCTACTTTGCGGCGGGCAACAAACCGAAAAAGTGGAACATCCGCCCCTATACTTTAATCTGCAAGGGCAACGACCCCATGAAGGACGACTGGGTGGAAGGCGGCATGATGCAGGCGGCAAGCGGCGACCCTTACTCCTTCACCGATTTCTCGCTGGACATGACGGTGTTCGAGCCCCGCGGAACATGGTACACGATCTGGGCGCAGAAATTCGGCACGCAGGAAGCGGCAAAGCCCGTTTCCAACCGCTATATCGCCGAGCTCGCCTCCCCCACCAAACTGAAAACGGTGCTCGTTTTGCTTACGACGCCCGACTACGATTGGGAGCGCGACGGCGGATTCTGGGTGAACGAAGGACCCGCGATTCTGAAACACGGCGGCAAAATTTACTGCACGTTTTCCGCTTCGGCGACGGGCGCGTGCTATTGCATGGGCTTGCTCCGCGCCGATGAAAACGCCGACCTTCTGGATCCGCGCTCCTGGAGCAAAGACCGCTACCCCGTATTAAAGACGGACGAAGAAAAGAAGGTGTTCGGACCGGGACACAACTGCTTCGTGCGGGGAGACGAAAACGAAATCCTCTGCGTGCTCCACTTCCGCGACTACGAAGAGATTCACGGCGACCCGCTCGACGACCACAACCGCCACGCGCACGTATTACCCGTCAGATTCGGCGAGGACGGCGCGCCGGTGTTCGAGCTTGACCCCGAACTCCTTTACAACGTACCCTACGAAAACGAAAAGCAAAAACACATCAACGCATAAAAAATCCCTGCGCAAACTGCGCGGGGATTTTTTTACGGTTCGGAGAAATTCAACTCTTCCCCTTCCGTTTTCTCGTCTTTTTCACTTCCTGTTCGAAGCCGTAATCGGAGGGCTTGTAGTACACGCGGTTTTTCAGACTGTCGGGCAAATACTGCTGTTCCACCCAACCGCCGAACTCGTGCGGATACAGATACTTCGCGCTCTCCGCCTTCGCCTCTTTACTCCCGAAGGAGTTGTCCCGCAGATATTTGGGAATATCATCGTCCTTGTTCGATACCGCGTCCTGCCGCGCGGCGTTCATTGCCTGAATTACCGAATTGCTCTTTTCCGCTTCGCACACGTAAATAATCGCCTCGGTAAGCGGAATCAGCCCCTCGGGATAGCCCATGTTCTTGAACGCGGTCAGCGCGGAAACCGCCACCACGAGCGCGTTCGGGTCCGCCATTCCCACGTCCTCCGCCGAATGCGCGATCAGCCTGCGGAGCACCAGCAACGGATCGCAACCGCCCTCGATCAGCCGCATGGCGTAATAGAGCGCGGCGTTCGAATCGCTCCCCCGCAGGGACTTGCAGAACGCCGACAAAATATCGTAATACAGATCCTCGTTATAGGACAGCGCTTTCCGCTGAATGGACTGTTCCGCGTCCGCCAGCGTCACCGTAATCTTCCCGTTCGCGTCGGGCGGAGTCGTGAGCACGGCGAGCTCCAGCGCGTTGTACGCCGTCCGCAAATCCCCGTTCGCGGTCACCGCGATATGCGCGATGGCTTCCTCCGCCACGTCGGTATCGTAGCTCCCGAGCCCCTTGCGCTTGTCCTTTAACGCGCGCTTTAACGCCTCTTTCACGTCCTCCGTCGTCAGAGGCAGAAACTCGAACACGCGGCACCGCGACACGATCGCGGGCGTCATGGAAGCGTAGGGATTCTCCGTCGTGGACCCGATGAACAAAATCGTGCCCTGTTCGATGGCGGGAAGCAGAGAATCGGACTGCGTTTTGCTGAAACGATGGCACTCGTCGAGCAAAAGGTAGGTGCGCTTTCCGTACAGCTTCAAATTGTCGCGCGCCTGTTCCACCGCCTTCTTGACGTCGGCGACTCCGGAACTGACGGCGTTCAGCTTGATAAACGCGGCGTTCGTCTGCGCGGCGATTACGTTCGCAAGCGTCGTCTTTCCGCAACCGGGCGGTCCCCAGAAGATACAGCTACCCAAACGGTCGAGCGAAATCGCGCGGCGCAACAGCGAGCCCTCCGCCACGATATGCTTCTGCCCCACGAACCCGTCCAGCGTAGAGGCGCGCATGCGCTCCGCGAGCGGCTTCGCCCTTTCTTCGTTGTCGTTAAAATCGAATAAATCCATCATTCTTCCGTAAGTTTCTTGATTTTTTCCGCGTTTGCGAGCCCGAGTTCGTACCCCTTTTCGTAAGCGAACGCCAGATTCTTCGCCTTTACGTTATATTGGCTCATTTCCCCGAGCTCGGGTTCCAGCCACAGATCGACGGAACGGGCGCGGGAACGTTTTTTCGACTGCGTCTGACGGGTGTCCATGATATCCACGCAGCGCAGGAGCGTATCCACGAGATTGCTCGTCAGCCGCTTTTGCATCAGATCGCCGAGCACGTCCACCGCAACGACGACCTCCGCCCCCATCGCGCGCAATTCGCGGGTCGGCACCCGTTCGGTGATCCCGCCGTCCACAAGCCGCATATTCCCCTTTTCGACGGGCACAAACGCACCCGGCATGGCGCTCGAAGCGATTACCGCATCGATCACGCTACCCTCCTTTAACTCCACGACCTTGCCTTCGAAGAGGTCGGTCGCCACGCAACAGAAGGGAATTTCAAGCTCGTCGAAGTTCTTGTCTCCCATGAGCTCCGCAAGCAGCTTGCGCGTCTTATTCAGACGAAACAGTCCGTTCGCGTGAATGGGCGCCACGTTCAGCGTGGCGATTTGCGAAAGCTTTAACCCAAGCGCGCGCTTTTTCATCTCCGCAACCGGAACGCCAGCGCAGTAGCATGCGCCCACGACGGAGCCCATCGAGCACCCCGTCACGAAATCCGCTTTGACGCCCGCTTCATCGAGCGCCTGTAAAAATCCGACGTGCGCGATCCCGCGCGCGCCGCCCGAGCCGAGCGCAAGCCCCAGCTTTTTTGGCATATTTCCCTCCGTTTTCACGTATTTATTTACCGTGACTTACAAAAAAACGATTCCATCTCTGTTCGCCGCGGCGGCGGTCGTCGTCGCCATGGCGTTCTTTCTCGCTTCCCCCGCCCGCTATTGCGAAAGCGTGCGCGAGGGAATCTCCCTGTGGGCGGTGAGCGTGCTCCCCGCCGCGTTTCCATTCCTGTTCCTGACGGCGCTGTTTACGCGTTTTCCCCTCTTCCGCCGCTTCTCGGGCGCGATCTCTCCCGCCGCGGGAAAACTGTTCCGCGTTTCGGGCGCGGGCGGCAGCGCGGCGGTTCTCGCCATGCTTTCGGGCTACCCCGTCGGCGCGCGCACCGTGCTCGATCTGTACGAACGGGGCGCAATCGGCGAGGAGGAAACCTTCCGTCTCTCCTGTCTATCAACGACGAGCGGACCCATGTTCATCGTGGGCGTCGTGGGCGCCGCCATGTTCCAAAATCCGCTTGCGGGCTGGGTCCTGCTCCTCTCGCATTTTTCGGCGGTCTGGCTCGTGTGTCTCTTTTTACGGATCGGGAAACGACCTCTCCCGTCCGCCCCGCCGCGGTTGCAATCGGGCGGAAACATCCTATACGACAGTTTGTATTCTTCGGTAATTTCTATCCTCTGCGTGGGCGGTTCGATCGCGGTTTTTTACGCGTTCGGACAGATGCTTTGCGACGCGCTCGTCTTTCTCCCGCTCGGCAACACGGGCACCGCGCTCCTTCGCGGCATGCTCGAAATGACGGCGGGCTGCGCCCTGCTCTCTAAAACCCCGAACGCTCTCTCCCTCGCGCTGTGCGCCTTTCTCGTCACCTTCGGCGGAATCTGCGTGCTCGTGCAGGAGCTCGCCTTCCTCACCCGCGCGCGCGTAAAAGCGGCGCCCTTTCTTGCAGTTAAGCTTTTGCAGGGCGTTCTCGCGGGCGCGATCTGCTATCCGCTCGCGTTACTGCTTTAATCGTAAGCGCCCAAAATCCGGAACTGCGCGCAATCCGCTTCCGCCGTTTGCAGGAGTCTTTTCACCTTGCCGTCGGAAATATCCCCCTCGAATTCGATAAAAAAGCGATACTCCCCGAACACGTCTTTGATCGGACGGCTCTCGATTCGGGTCAGATTCACACCGCCCTCCGCGAAAATATGCAAAAAACGAAAGAGCGCGCCGGGCTCGTGCTTCAATACCGCGCACAAAAAGATCATGCGGCTGGAAAGCTCCGTCCGCTCTGCCGCCCGCGTCAACCGCAGGAATCGGGTAAAATTCTTCTTTTCGTCGGCAATATTCTCCGCGGAAAGCACCACGCCCTCGGCGCGCACGTGCGCGCCCACGATCCCCGCCGAATTTTCGTCGAGCTTCGAAAGGCTCTCCGCCGTAGACGAAGTGTGCACGCACTGCGCGTTCGGCAGCTTTGCGCGCAAAAATTCCGCGCACTGCCCGATCGCCTGTTCGTGCGAATAGACGCGGATAATCTGCGCAAGGGATACGCCTTTTTTGAGCGCGAGCCGATGGTCGATCGGCAGAACGAGCTCTTCCTCGGCGAACACGTCGGAGCGTTCGAGCAGATCGAGATTCTGCAACACGCCGCCCTGTATGGAATTTTCAATGGGAATCGCCGCGTAATCGGTCTCGCCCGATTCGAGCTTTCGTATCGTTTCGGCAAAGTTCCGGCAGAGCACGATTTCCGCGTCTCCCCCGCCGAACCGCTCTGCCGCCAACTCGGAATAGCTCCCCTTGGGTCCCAGACAACTGATTTTTTTCATATCCTATACTTTTTCCGCGATATCGAGAATCAACCGCTCGGTATCCGCCCACCCGAGACAGGGATCGGTAATCGACTTGCCGAATACCAGATCGTGCGCCTGACACCCCTCTTCGAGGAAGCTCTCGATCATGAACCCCTTCACGGCGCGTTTGAAGTCGCCGTCGTACGCTCTGTTCTGCAACACTTCCTCTACGATGCGGATCTGCTGACGGAATTTCTTGCCCGAATTCGAATGGTTCGCGTCGATCACGACGGCGGGATTTTTGATCTCCCCGCCCGATTTCGCATACCCTTCGTACACCTGCATCACCGTTTCGTAATGATAATTGGGGATATCGTTTCCGTAGCTGTCCACCAGTCCGCGCAGAACGGCGTGGGCGTACTCGTTGCCCTGCGTCTGCACCTGCCAGTCGCGGTATTTAAACACCTGCGCGCTCTGCGCCGCATAGACGGAATTAAGCAGGACGGGAATGCTCCCGCTCATGGGATTCTTGATTCCCACGGGGAGCTCGATCCCGCTCGAAACGAGACGGTGCATCTGGTTTTCGCTCGACCGCGCTCCCACGGCGACGTAGGTGAGCAGGTCCTCCACGTAGGCGTAATTCTCGGGATAAAGCATCTCGTCCGCCGCCGACAGCCCCGAAAGCTCGATCGCGTGCAGATGCAGTTCGCGGATCGTATGAATTCCCTTTAAAATGTCTTCCTTGTTTTCGGGATCGGGCTGGGAAAACATTCCCTTGTAGCCCACCCCCTTCGTGCGGGGTTTGTTGGTGTAAACGCGGGGCACCAGCACGAGCTTGTCCTTGACCCGCTCGTTCAGCTTGCCGAGCCGTTTCACGTATTCCAGCACGGGCTTTTGATCGTGCGCCGAACAGGGTCCCACGATCACGAGAAGCTTGTCCGATTCCCCCTTGATCACCGCTTTGCACAGCGCGTCGCGCTCCCGCTTGATCTTCGCGAGCGATTCGGGCAAGGGCTGCTGCCGTAAAATTTCTTCCGCGCTCGGAATGCGGAGCTGTTGCTTAAACATTGCCCTTCCTCCCCGCGATGTACTCGTAAACCGCCGCGGGAACGTACTCCGCATACGGTTTTCCGAAAGAAATGCAGTTCTTTACGAGGGTGGAGCTCACGTGCAGCAAATGCTGTTCGGCGGGCAGATAAATTTCGATCAGCTCTCCGCTCAATCTGCGGCTCGCGAAGAAGTCCGCGTTCTCGTACTCGAAATCGACCGTGTTCCGGATCCCGCGCACGTAAAAGGGCGTCTGCTCCTCTTTGAGAAGATCGACGATCACCCCCTCCCACACGCGGACGCGCACCCGCTTTTCGCGCGCAAACACGGCGCGGATCATCTCTTCCCGCTCCTTTACCGTAAACTCGCAACGTTTGTTTCCGTTTTTCGCCACCGCGATCACGACCTCGTCGAACATCGCAAGACACTTTTTGACGGTGTCCTCGTGCCCGACGGTAAAGGGATCGAACGTGCCGGCAAAGATGCATTTATTCTTCACGGTCCTTCCTCCTTTCGAACAGAAACACGTTCGTTCTTCCGTAATTCCGCCTATCGGCAAGCGCGAACCCCGCGGCGGGCGCTTCCTCCCGCTCGCTCTCGTACACGACGAGCCCGCCCTCTTCGAGCACATCCCGCTCCTTTACGAGCGCAAGCACGTCCGCGCAAAAATCCGCCTGATAGGGCGGGTCGCAGAAAATCAAACCGAATTTGCCCGTCACGCTCTTCAAGCACGAACGGTAATCGAGGTTGTAGATTCTGCCCGTCTCTTTGAGCGCGGTCAAGTTTTTTTTCAGTACCGCAAGACTCTCGCGCGAGCCGTCGTTGAACACGGCCTCGCGCGCCCCGCGGGATAAGCTTTCCAACCCAAGCGCCCCGCTTCCGCAGAACAGATCGAGCACGCGCGCCCCCGCAAGACGGGGCGTCAGAATCTGAAAAAGAGATTCCTTTACCCGATCGGGCGTGGGGCGAATCTCCATGCCGCGGAACCCGGCGAGCAACCTGCCGCGGTGTTTTCCCGCTATGATTCTCATTTCTTTTTCTTCTTGGACTGCGCCGTCTTTTTCCGCTGTTCTTCCGTCTGAATCCGTCGCTCTTCCTGATTCTTCTTCGCTTCCTGACGGAGCCGTTCGACCTCCGCCGCCCGCGCGCTCGCCGCGTCCTTTTCCGCCTTGCGCTTCTTCGCGCCGAGGATATAGAACGCGCCGCTCACGAGCACGGGCAGAAGGACCATGAAAATGGACCACGCGCCGTTGATCGTCGCGCCCTCGCCGAGCCGCTGCACCTTGATCGAGCGTGCCCAGGAGAGCGGCAGATACGCCCAGCCCGCGAGCAACAGATAGACGAAATCCAACGCGCCCGTAAACGCGGAAATCAATCCGAACAGCACGGCGGGCACGCCCGTAAAGAATCCGATTAAGAACCCCTTCCAGGGGCGGTATTCCTGATGCGCGCGGTAATCCCCGCCCGACTCGATCCCGAACGCCGCGTTCCGACGGTGAATCTCGCCCGTCGCGAACACGTCGTAGTGCTTCTTCCCGTATTGAAAGCAAAGGTGCGCGTTATACGCCGCGCCGCACAGAATACAGACGATGCCGAGCAGCATGCGCAGCCATAAGAGCTTGTCCCCCGAAATCGCCTGCATGGTCAGCGCGATCATGCTCATGAACAGGTACATCAAAAAGGGCGTGACGGCGCGCCGCCAGCACTCTCCCTGCACCCGCCAGAATAACTGCCCCTGCGTGGGAGTGGCGTAATTTTTTTCTTTTTTCGGCAATTCCTGCAACATACGCAAACCTCCTCGGTTGATACGTTCGCTCGTCGAGCGATATTTTTATTATAATCTCTGAACCGCAGCGCTGTCAAGCTAATCGCGATATGCGTACACGCCCCGCTCGGTGACAATTTTGTGAAGGGGCAGATCGAATCTCCCGCGGGGAAGCCTGTCCGTCAGCTGTCCCTCGTAGCACAGCCCCACGCGCAACGCGTCCGGGTGCGCGGAAAAATACCTGTCGTAATACCCGCCGCCGTAGCCCAGCCGATACCCCTCCCGATCCGCCGCCAGAAGCGGCGCAACGACAATTTCGCAGGGCTCGTCCCCGCCCGTAGCGGGTTCGCGGATCCCGTAGCCGTTGAAAACGAAAGCTTCGGTGTAGGGTGCCGCGACCATCTCCCGCCCGACAAGACGGGGCGCGCGCACCTTTTTCCCCTGCGCGCACAACGCGCGGACGATCTCGGACGTATCCGCCTCCGTCCGAAAGGAAAGGTATACGAAAAAACTTTCCGCCGCAAAAGCGGAGAGAAAGTTCCGCGCGATCGCCCCGTCCTTTTCGGGGGATTTCAATTCCGCGCGCAAGCGGATAAATTCCGCCCGAAGCGCCGCCTTTTCCGTTTCGATGTCAGACGTAAATCCTCACCGCCCTCTTGCCGATGCCCGTAAGCACCTCGTATTCGTTGGTATCCATGCGCCGCGCATACTCGCGCGCGTCCTTAAAAACGAGCTTCCGTCTGCCGAAGCGGGCGTCGCCCTCGCGCACGCACGCGTCCATGCAGAGCTTTCCGATCCCAAGCCCGCCCGCGCGGAAGAACCCGTCGCCGTAGCCGAGCCGCAGGGTATGCAGTTTTCCGTACTGTTCCCGCGCCGCGCCGTAGCCCGCGCCGCCGCCGAGAAAAGTGCCCGCCTGCGCCACGGTCGCGTAGACCCGCATCGCAGGCTTGAGCCCGATCTCTTCGAACCCCGCGGGCAAATATCCGTACAGCGCGATTCCGACGCGCACCGCGTCGAAGAGCTCTCCGCCCGCAAGTGCGCCGCCCGTCGCGGCGATATGCCGCATGCAATCGGGAAAATACTCCCGCACCTCGTCCGCCGCCCGCGCAAAAATCCGCCGTTGCGCGTTTAACGCCGCGCGGCTTTCGGGCGCGTAGTAATGGGAATAGACCCCCTCCGCTTCAATGCCGTTTGCCGTCAGAATTTTACACGCGGTCCCGACCCGCTCCGGACGGAATCCGTAGCGGTTCATGCCCGTGTTCACCGCAAGATGAACGCGCGGCTCCCCGCCGAATCTTTCCCGCGCGCGGAGCAATATCCGCAGAGACGCGAGCGACGACGCGGTGACGATCAGCCCGTAAGCGAAGGCGCGCAACGCCTCCTCTTCCGACAAAACGGGCGTGAGCACGAGGATATCCTCCGCGATCCCCGCCGTGCGGAGCGCCGCGCCCTCTTCGACCGAAGAAACGGCGAACGTATCCGCGCGCCCGAAAAGCGCGTGCGCGACCTCCGCGGCGCCGTGCCCGTAGCCATCGTCCTTTACGACCGCAATCAGCGGTTTTTCCGTTCTTTCCCGAATCAGATCGGCGTTCTGTACGATTCTTTTTAGCGAGATTTCCGCAACGACGTTTTGCATACCGCCATTTTATGCAAAAGCCCTTTTTATGGTGAATCGCCGTGACGGATCACGACTGTTTGTACACGAATCTGCGGCAGTGCTCGCACTCGATCACGTTCCCGCCCGCAAGCTTGTTCTGCTGCGCCAACGGGAAATCCATTCCGCAGATGCACATGTTCGCGTTCAGCGGCACGAGAATGGGAAAAATCTTCTCCTTGCGCTTCGCGTTGTATTTTTCGAGAATCTCGGGAGAGAGCGGTTTGCCCGCCTTTTTCAGTCTGGCGTTGATCTGGGCGACCTCATCGGCGCGCGCGTTCTTCACCGCCTCGTACTTTTCCTTGTACTCCTTGTACTGCTTCTGCATGAGAATGGTCTGTTCTTTAAACTTTTTGTACTCCTCCGATACGTTTCCGATATCGGCGATCAGCTTATTCAGCTCCGCCTTGATCGAACGCAGACGGTCGAGCAAAGCCTGCGCGTTTTTCTTATAGAACGCGATATCCCCGCCGCCGTCCACAAGCTCGTCGAGGTCGGCGTATTCTTCGATCGCCTTCGTGGTCTCCTCGCAGCGCACGATCAGATCGTCGCGCAGCTTTTTCAGCTCGGCGGCGCGCTTGTCCTGCGCATCGAGCTTCTCCTGCGCGTTCTTCATGAACTTGCGCGCCTGCATGTACTTTTTGTATTCCTCGCTCGCGGCGATCTCCTGTTCGACCTTGCGCAGCTCTCCGTCTACCTTCTGATACTCCAACAAATCGTTCAATACAGCCATGTTACACTCCTTATTTTACAGAAACCGTTCGTCGGAAAAGAACTCCGTCCGCACGCCCGATTCCTTCATTTTTTCGTTCATTTTCAAATAGAATTGATAAAACCCGTAATTTTCCGCCGCGTAATGGGTAAGCAGAACCACGTTCAGTCCCGCATCCGCAAGCTCCGCGATCAGATGATGCTTCGCGTCCGAGGAAACGAAGGTATCCGCGCCCTTTCTCAGCGCGAAGGCGACCGTTTCATCGTCCGTGCCCGCGCCGCAGAAGCTCGCGACCTTCCGCACGGGGCGGTTCCCCGCGTACAGCGTCACCCGCTTCGCGCCGAACTCCGCTTCCGCCTTCTCTGCAAACTCCGCCGCCGCGCAGGTCGGAACCGAATAAATCTTGCCGTACCCGCCGCCTTCCAGCGGATGCATGACCGCTTTCGCGCGCGTTCCGCCGAGCCCCCGCATCAGACAGTCGTCGATCCCCCCTTCCGCCGCGTCCAGATTCAGATGCGCGGACAGAACCGAAATTCCCGCCCTTGCGCAGGCGAGGATCCGTTTCCCCGCGCCGTCCTGTTCGAGCGCGCGCAACGGTCTGAAAATAGCGGGGTGGTGCGTAAAAATGCAATTCGCGCCGAGCTCCTTCGCCCGCCCGATCGCGCGTTCGGATAAATCGAGCGAGAACAGCACGCCCGAAACTTCGCCGCCGCAGTCGAGCTGAACGCCGCTGTTGTCGTATGAATCGTACTTTTCGCAATACTCTCGCGAGAGCGCGAAGGGCGCGAGCCCGTCCGCGATCTCATAGATCGTTTTCAATCGCATCGATCACCTCTTCGAGCAGGAGCAACCGTTCGCGAAGCTCCGCGCGGTTCTCTTCCGAAACGCGCGCGCACGCGTACGATTTCAGCTTGCCCTGCTCCTCTTTGAGTTTTTCGTAAAATTCCGCGGAAGGACCTTTCAGATTATCCCGCCCGAAATAAAATTCGTAATCGGCGTATTCATCGCCGCCCGAACCGCGCCCCACGATATAATCGTAATACTTTCCTTCGGCGCGGAAGGTGTAGTCGCGCAGAATTTTCGCGCCGCGGCTTATAAGATACCGCCGCACCTTGTCCGCGTTCTTCATGGGTTGCAACGCAAAGAAATCCGGAAGCTCCCGTTCCCCGAGCACGTGCAGAATCTCCTCGCCGCCCATGCCCGCGATCAGCACGCAATCGCACCGTTCGGGAACCCCTTGCAATCCGTCGCAACAGACGGGCACGCACTGCCCGCGCGCGATATAGTCCGCTAGCAGCTTTTCCGCTTTTTTCAAGCTTTCGCGGCTGATGTCGGTGAGATACGCCCGCGCGCACCGTCCCGATTTCAGCATATATTCGGCGCAGTAGCCGTGGTCGCAACCCACGTCTGCAAACGTGCCGCACGCGGGGAGCGAAGCGCAGATTTCGCGAAGCCTGTCCGTCATTATTCGAGGAAGTCCTTTAACTTTCTGCTGCGGCTGGGGTGGCGCAACTTGCGGAGCGCCTTCGCCTCGATCTGACGAATGCGTTCGCGGGTAACGTTGAATTCCTTGCCCACTTCTTCGAGGGTGCGGGGCTTGCCGTCGTCGATCCCGTAGCGGAGCCGAAGCACCTTCTCTTCGCGCGGGGTGAGCGTGTCGAGCACGCCCAACAGCTGTTCCTTCAATAAAATGCCCGCAACAGAATCGCCGGGGGTCTGCGTCTTGTCGTCCTCGATGAAATCGCCGAGGTGGGAATCTTCCTCCTCGCCGATGGGCGTTTCGAGGGAAACGGGGTCCTGCGCGATCTTCTGAATCTCGCGCACCTTGGAGACCTCCACGCCCATTGCGACGGCGATCTCCTCGGGCGTCGGCTCTCTGCCCAGCTCCTGCACGAGAATCCGCGTCACGCGGGTGAGCTTGTTGATCGTTTCCACCATGTGCACGGGAATGCGGATCGTGCGCGCCTGATCGGCGATCGCGCGGGTGATCGACTGACGGATCCACCAGGTTGCGTAAGTGGAGAACTTGAAGCCCTTCTGATAATCGAACTTTTCCACCGCCTTCATCAAGCCGAGGTTGCCCTCCTGAATGAGGTCCAGAAAGAGCATTCCCCGCCCGACGTACCGCTTCGCAATGGAAACGACGAGACGCAGGTTGGCTTCGGAAAGACGCTGTTTCGCGTCCTCGTCTCCCTCCTGCATCTTGCGGGCGAGATCGATTTCGTCATCGCCCGAAAGGAGAGGCACTCTGCCGATGTCCTTTAAATACATCTTTACGGGATCGTCGAACCCGATATCGGAGAGCGCCTGCTCGAAGAGCTCTTTATCCCGCTCGTCCTCGTCGAAAATCGACACCCCTTTTTCGGGCAGCGTCTTGTAAACGACTTCGATCTGGACGGGGTTCAGATCGTATTTTTCCAGCGCGTCGCAAAGCGCGTTCGTGGAAATACTGCCCTTCATTTTGTAAGCGTTCGCAATGCTGTCCACGAGCTCGTTTACCTGCTGATCCGTCAAATTCATGTTCTTCCTCCGAATGAAAGATTCTTCATTTTTTTCGTATATTCGTTGATGCGGGATAAGATCTCCCGTTTCTCTTCCGCAGTAGCGGCTTTTTCGTAATTCTCCCGCTCGCGGGCGATCCGCTCCCCCATTGCCTTGCGGGAGAGCGCGAGCACGCAATCGTTGAAATATTTTACCGCCGCTTCCGAATCGAGATTGTCGCCGTAATCGAGGTTCAGCACCTCGCACAGTTCGGCGCTGTCCGAACCGAGCACGTCGAACACACCGCTCGGGCGCACGCCGCCCGCCTTTCTCCCCTCCGCGATATATTCCGCAATCGCGCGATGGTCGGGGTCGGCAAAGTCGAACGAGGCGAGGTCGCATTCCGCGGCGTACTTCTTCGACAACAGGCACGCCGCCAGAATAAACCGCGCGGCCTTTTTCGTCTGGTCGGCGTCGTCCGTTCTGGGCGGGGGCGCTTCCCGCTCGTCCGCGGCGGGCGGCGCCTTCGCGCCTTCAAGGTCCCGTTGCAGGGAGGACACCGTTACCCCCGTCGCCGCGGAAATGCGTTTTAAGAGCACTTCGCGTTCGGTCGCGCTCTCCGCTTCCTTGACGATCGGGAGCGCCTCGCGGATAAAATCCCGCTTTTCGTCCGTCTTTTTCAGATCGTATTTCAACTGCGCCGCGTGAATGCGGAAATCGATGAGCGGCATCGCCTCGTCGATGCACGCCCGGTATCCGTCCGCCCCGCGGGTGCGGATCACGTCGTCGGGATCGAGTCCGTCGGGCATGGGCACGACGCGCACCTTCAGCCCCTCTTGTTTTAAAATATCCAACCCGCGCAGGTTCGCCTTCTGTCCCGCGAAATCGCCGTCGTAGCTGATAAACACGTTATCGGTATACCGCTTGCACAGCCGCGCCTGTTCCTTGGTGAGCGAGGTGCCCATGCTCGCGACGACGTTTTTGAACCCCGCCTCGTAGAGAGAAATGGCGTCCATATACCCCTCCACCATGATCAGCGAAGAGAGTCCGCCCGCCCGCTTTTCCTTTTTCACGAGGTTCATGTTGTACAAATTCTTGCTCTTGTTGAAGATTGCCGTTTCGCGGGTGTTTTTATACTTCGCGCGGTCGCTCTTTTCGAGGAGCCGCCCGCCGAAGGCGATCACTTCGTCCATGTGGTTGATGATGGGAATGATCAGCCGTTCGGCTTCCGCGTCGAACAGCCGTCCCTCGGGCGTGCGGGAACATACCCCGCTCTCCGCGCATTCCTCGGCGGTGTACCCCTGCGCCAGAAGATAGGCGGGAAGTGCGTTATAATCGAGCGAAGCGCCGATCCCGAACTTCTTCGCCGTGGACGGGGAAATCCCCCTGCGGTCGAGATAGGCGAGGTGCTTTTCCGCCTTGCCCGCATACAGATTTTTAAAATAGAACCGCGCGGTGTCGCGCAACAAATTCAACAGCCTGTCCCGCTTGCGTTTCTTCGCGGCGGCTTCCTCGGCGGATCGGTCGTCGTAAGCGGGAACTTCGAGATGCGCCCGCGCCGCCAGAATTTGCACCGCCTGCGCGAAATCGACGTTTTCGTACGCCTTCACGAACCCGATCACGTCGCCCGAAGCGCCGCACCCGAAGCAGTGATAATAGCGATCGGCGGCGTTGATGGAAAAGGAGGGCGTTTTCTCGTGATGAAAGGGACAGCACGCCCAATAGGAGTACCCCCGCCGTTCGAGCTTCACGTACGAGCCGATCACCTCGGTGATATCGTTTTTCTCTTTCAGTTCCCGGATAAACTCGGCGTAATTTCCGTCCATCAGACGCTCCCCTCCCGCGGCACGAACAGCTCTTTGAACACGCCGATCGCGTATTTATCCGTCATGGACGAGAGATAATCGCATACGGCGCGCGGCACGTTCGTCTGCGCCGTCGATAAGTACTGCGCGGGAAGCCGCTCGGGATTCTCGGTAAAATAGCGATAAAGCTCCCGCAGCATGCGCTCCGCGCTCTCCTGAATGAGCTTGTTCGCGTGCTCGTACACCCGCTCGAACATGAACTTGCGCAACCGGTCGAGGGCGTCCGCCCGCGCCGCGGACATCCGCACGTAATTCTTCCCGTTCGATTCCTTCACGATATCCAGAATGGCGGTGTTGATTCTTGCCGAGGTATCCCGCCCGAACGCTTCCACCGCGTCCTTGGGAAGCTCGTCCTCGCGCAGAAATCCCGCGCGGATCGCGTCCTCGATGTCGTGGTTTATGTAAGCGATTCTGTCCGCCAGGGAAACCGCAACCCCTTCGAGGGTGGCGGGGTGTCCGCTCTTGGTATGGTTCACGATTCCGTCGCGCACTTCGAAGGTCAGATTCAGCCCCTTGCCGTCCTTTTCGAGCACGTCCACCACGCGGAGGGATTGCTCGGAATGGCGGAAGCCTTCGGGACAGAGATTGTTGAGCACCCGCTCCCCCACGTGTCCGAAGGGGGTATGCCCGAGATCGTGCCCCAGCGCGATCGCCTCGGCGAGGTCCTCGTTCAGCGAGAGCCCGCGGGCGAGCGAACGGGCGATCTGCGACACGTCGAGCGTGTGCGTCAGACGGGACATGTAGTGGTCGCCGTCGGGTGCGAAAAAGACCTGCGTTTTGTTCTTTAAACGCAGAAAGGATTTGGAATAAATAATTCTGTCGCGGTCGCGCTGAAAGTCGGTGCGCATGGAACAAGGCGGCTCTTCCCTGAGCCGCCCGCGGCTTTCGTACGATTTTTGCGCATAAGGCGCGAGAAACGCGTGTTCTTTTTCGTAAGTTTTTTCCTTCATCACCGTTATATTCGATAAAAAAGAAAAAAACTCCTCTTTTTTTCGAGAAATTTTTTAAAAAAGTTTTTTATAAAACCGTCCACGAGGAGGGTTGCCCTCCGCTGTGGGT
>JAETTR010000361.1 GCA_021768985.1 Bacillota bacterium | reverse complement strand
CAGCAGATTTCCGATCGGATGAAACAGCACAAGCAGCAATACCGCTTCCAGAAGGCATATCGCAGCAACGCATACTATAAGCAGCAGTGCGTCTCTGCCCAATCGAATAAAATCCCTTTGGCAAAATTGAAATCCGAACGCCCGTTCGCAGGAGATCGCCGCGGCTCCGATCAGGACGAGATCGATCAGCAAATGTATCGGCAAATAAAGTACAAAGACAATAAGCGCTCCCGACATGCGATACACCGAAAAGAAAACGACGATGCTTCCGCCGAAGGTATACGACCGATAACATAATAACATGGGCGGCAGAATCAATCCGATCGGATGCACACCCGAACATAATATCAGAATCAAAAACAGACCGTTGGCAAACGTTCTCTCCACAAAGATGACGAAAATACTCCGGTCGGAATAACACACCCGATCCACAAACCGATCGCAGAGCCGCAAATGATAACCGTAAATTGCCGGCGTTTTGATAAACGCAATTCCGAGAATAAACCCGCACAGGAACAGCACGCCAAAGCACACAAGCGTCTTTTTTCGCGCCACGACACGGAAAAACAATTCCCGAAATAATTGAAGAAAGCCCATATACCATGATATGAGCTTTCGACAAAAATCATTCCGATTCTTTGGTCATATTCTCGATTCCGATTCCGTATCCGCGCGTCGGGTCATTTAAGAATACGTGAGTCACGGCGCCGATCAGTTTGCCGTTCTGGATAATCGGGCTTCCGCTCATACCCTGAACGATCCCTCCCGTTTCCGAAATCAGCTTTTCATCCGTCACTTTAATCACAAAATTTTTATGATCTTTATTGTTGGGATCGATTTTCGCAATTGCGATTTCGTATTTCTGCGGACACACGCCGTCTATCGTGGAATAGATCACCGCTTTTCCGATCGTCGCTTCGGAAATCGGAGCGGAGAGCACCGTTTCGCATCTCGAAAAATCGTAATTCTTTTCGAATTTTCCGTACAAACCGGTCGAGCAAACCTTTTCCGCCCTCGCAAGCTGCTGTCCCATAAACATTCCGCGCAGTTCGCCCGCCTTGCCTCGCGATCCTTTGTTGACTCCGACCACGCTGCACAGATAAACCTTTACCCCCGAAATTTCAAGGGAGTTATGGTTTTCATCGCACACCGCATGTCCGAGCGCGCCGAATTTTCGGGTTTCCTTTTCGATATAAGTCACCGTTCCGATCCCCGCAAGCGTATCGCGGATGAGTATGCCGATCTTATACTTTCCGCTCTTTTTTTCTCTGACGGGAGTCAGCTTAATCTCCGCCGTATCGCCCGCGCGCTTTACAATCAAAACAACTTCTTTTCCGCCGCTCCGGTCCATCGCGGCGTTCAGATCGGAAATACTCTTAATGCAAATTCCGTCTACGGCACAAATACAATCCCCGATCCG
>JAETTR010000360.1 GCA_021768985.1 Bacillota bacterium | reverse complement strand
ACCGACGTCGTAATTCAGCGAAAGAAGATCGACCATTCTCCCCTTTCCTTCGTCGCCCCAGTTGATTCCGCAAATCGATGTCAGCATGTTAATCTCCTATGAAAAAATCCATGTATCATTATACAATAACGCGGCGGATTCTGTCAAGCGAACGGGCGACTTTTCTTGCCGGAATATTTGCCTGCGCAGGCGGTCAAAGCGTGTCGAAAATAATCGGATTTTGCAAGATTTTTACAGGATTATTCGACATTTTGCACAATTATCACACAAAACGGTTGACAAACCGCCTGCATGGAGGTATAATAAAAAGAATCAGGGAGGATGATTATTATGTATTGCAGAGATTGCGGAGAAAAATTGACGTTACGCTTTCTGGAAAACGAAGGGCTCGTTCCCTTCTGCCCGAAGTGCGATAAATTTAAATTTCCTTTCTTTCCCGTTGCCGTGGCAATGACCGTCGTCAACCGTGACGAGAGCAAGATTTTGCTTGCAAAGCATACCGGCGACGATGACTTCAAGCTGTGCGCGGGCTACGTGAAAAAAGGCGAGAACGCGGAAAAGACGATTCCGCGCGAACTGAAAGAAGAAACCAACCTCACCGCGATCAAGTGGCGGTATTTCGGTTCGCGCTATCACGACGAACGGAACGTTCTGATGCTCAACTTTATCGTGACCGCAAACGAGGGCGAGATCGTTCTCGGCGAAGAGCTCGAAGAAGCGCGTTGGTGCACCCCCGAGGAGGCGAAAACACTGATTCGTAAAAATTCCACCGCGGAATATTTCCTGAACGGCGCGTTGCCCGAGCTCGGAAAAAAACGTTAAAGAAAATCCCGCCCGAAGGCGGGATTTTTTATCATGAACACAATTCTTCCCATGCCCGCTCAAGAGCGCGCAGGTGCACTTTTTCGTCTTCGATGATACGGGAGATGACGGCGCACACCCGCTCGTTGCAGAGCGCGCAGAGCATGGATTCATAGCATTCGATTGCCGCGCGCTCGCCACGGATATCCGCCGAAAGCATCGCTTCCGGCGATTTCGCATAGTTCACGCAGGAAGCCGAATAGAACCCCACGGGATAGGGCGGGCACGCAGTGAACACCGGCGGCGCGCCCAACCGCGTGATCAGCGATCCGAGCAATTCGATATGATGCATTTCGGTGACGGCGATATCGAGAAGCAACCGCGACAGATCTCCGTACCCCTTCTCGCCCAAAAGAATGGATTGATACACGTATTGCAATGTTGCGGTCAGCTCCCCTTCCCTGCCCGCATACGCCGGCGATACGACTCTTAACGCCCGACAGTCGTTTGTAATTCCTTCGAGCGAAGGATACGGTAAATCTGCTTTTAATCCCATTCGATACACCCGAATTGCCAACCGCAAAAAATTTTACGGCGTGATTTGCTTGCAATTTATTTCTTTTT
>JAETTR010000359.1 GCA_021768985.1 Bacillota bacterium | reverse complement strand
GAATCCCGCCGTATCGACAACCAGCTCCGCGGCCGCTCCGGTCGTCAGGGCGACGATGGTGTTTCCATCTTTTTCCTCTCCCTCGACGATGATCTCATGATCCGCTTCGGCGGCGAGCGCATGGCGCGCATCAAAAAGATGTACGTTTCTTCGGGCATGGAGGACGACGAGAGTCTGGAATCCAAATTGCTTACCCGTTTGATCGAGTACGCGCAGAAGCAGATCGAAGGCAGAAACTTCGGCATCAGAAAGAACGTCTTGCAGTACGACGACGTCATGAACAAACAGCGTATTATCATGTACGCGGAGCGCATGAAGGTAATTCGCGGCGAGAGCGTGCACGATCAGGTCGTGAAGTATATTCCCGACTATGTTGCAAGCGTCGTTCGCGCGGCGGTAAACACCGACGATATGCCCGAGAAGTGGAACGAAAACGATCTGAATACGGCGCTTGAGCTCTATCTCATTCCCGAAGGCTCCAATTATATCACCCGCGAAAAGCTTGAAAAGTGGGATTACGACGTCGCGATTCAGAAGATTTCCGAAAAGACGGCGAAATGTTACGAGGAAAAGGTCGCGAGCATTCAAAACGATTTGCATCTCGACTTTGCCGATATGGAGCGCCGCGTATTGCTTCGGGTCGTCGATTCCAACTGGATCGACCATATCGACGCAATGGATCAGCTTCGCAAAGGAATCGGACTTCGCGCTTACGGACAGGTGGATCCCATTATCTCGTATAAGCAGGAAGGCTTCGCGATGTTCGATGAAATGATAGAGCGCATTCAGGAACGCACGATTCGTTTCCTGTTGAAGTGCGTCGTCCGTGCCGAGCCCCGTCCCGTTCAGCGGATCTATCCCACGGGACCCAAACCCGCACAACAGCCCGCGCAACCCCGACAGGCGGCGCCCGAGAACGCCGAAACGCCCGCGCAGAAGCCCGCGGAGATTCCGCAGAACGCCGTGCAGGCGGATATGAATTTGCCCAAGGCGGTCAACGTGGATTCGTTGCAGACGAGCGGGGATACCAAATATAATCCCGCTACTTCGAAAAAGGACAAGAAACCCGGACCGAACGATCCGTGCCCCTGCGGAAGCGGATTGAAGTATAAAAAGTGCTGCGGAAAGCCGTAAGAGAATTCAAAGACTTTCATGCGAAATCAGGCGCCCGTGCGGCGCATTGATTTTATACCGATAAATCAGGATTGCGCTTGAGCGCAGGAGTTGAAATGTTCAAAGCTGACGATTATAGATTACGCATCAAAGCGCTCGAAGAGACGCTCGGCGAAGCGAAATACGCGCTCGATATCGACAATATTTCGGGAAGGCTCGAAGAACTGAAAGCCGAGCAGGAAAAGCCCGAGGTATGGCAGGATCTGGAGCGGTCCGCCAAAATCGGACGGGAGATTTCCTCGATCGAGGGAAAGATCGCTTCTTACCAAACGGGCAGAAAGGCGCTTGACGAC
>JAETTR010000358.1 GCA_021768985.1 Bacillota bacterium | reverse complement strand
TCGCCGGAACGGGCCGTTCGGCGGGCGGCGGCGCGGCAGAAATTGAAAATCCTTACCAGCGGGTACAGCAATTACGGCGCGTCGGTTACGAAAAAATCCTTGATCGGCTGGCTTTACGGCGGAGGGTCCGCGAAAGAGGATATACAAGAACCTCTTTCGATACTCCGCCAGCGTTGCCGCGATCTTTACATGGGCGTTCCTCTTGCGACCGGCGCGCTGAAAACGTGCCGAACAAATGTCGTCGGGTCCGGCCTACGTCTGAAAAGTCAAATCGACTATGAATTTTTGGGAATGACGGAAGAGGAAGCCCGCGACCTTGAAAGCAAGATCGAGCGGGAATTTGCTTTGTGGGCGGATTCCCCCGCGTGCGATTTGGAGCGGCTGGACAATTTTTACGAACTCCAGCAGCTTGCTTTTTTGAATTGGCTTATGTCCGGCGACGTTATCGCAACATTGCCCGTAACAAAGCGGGTAAATATGCCCTATGACCTCCGAATTTGCCTGATCGAAGCGGACAGGTTGAGCAACCCGGACGGCGACACCAGCGACCCGCACATTGTCGGCGGCGTTGAAACGAACGACGCGGGGGAGGTTGTCGCATACCATATCAGCAAACACCACCCGTTGTCCTACGACCTGACAGAAACCGGATGGACGCGGGTTCAAGCATGGGGCGAAAAGACCGGGCGGCGGAACGTGCTTCATGTCATGAACCGGGAAAGAATCGGACAGCGGCGGGGCGTTCCGTTCCTTGCGCCGGTGATCGAAGCCCTGAAACAGTTGGGGCGGTACACCGACGCGGAACTTGTCGCCGCCGTGGTTTCCGGTATGTTTACCGTGTTCATAGAAAAAGAATCCGCGTCAAGTGAAGCGTCGTTCGGTGAGATCGTGCCGGAAGAAGAACAGGTGGACGCGGAGGACGACAGCACGATTGAACTTTCCCCCGGCGCGGTTGTGGACTTGAACGAGGGTGAAAAAGCGCACGACATGAACCCAGGCAGGCCGAACACGGCCTTTGACGGGTTCGTTGTCGCTATTTGTCGGCAGATCGGCGCGGCCCTTGAAATCCCCTATGAACTGCTGGTGAAATGCTTCAATTCGTCGTTCACCGCTTCCCGCGGCGCGCTTTTGGAAGCGTGGAAAATGTTTCGTATGTATCGAAACTGGCTTGCGGATGATTTTTGCCAGCCGATTTATGAAGAATGGTTCGCGGAAGCCGTCGCAAAGGGAAGAATCCCCGCGCCCGGCTTTTTTGCTGACCCGATCATTCAGAAAGCCTATTGCGCGGCTGAGTGGAACGGACCGGCGCAAGGGCTTTTGAATCCGGTTCAGGAAGTGGAAGCGGCAGAAAAGCGGGTTATAAACGCATTTTCGACCCGCGACCGTGAAGCTATGGAAATGAACGGGTCCGATTTCTACCGGAACGCCGCCCAGCGAAAGCGGGAAGAAAAATTGTTAAGGGAGGTAA
>JAETTR010000357.1 GCA_021768985.1 Bacillota bacterium | reverse complement strand
ACGTCGAATGCCGTTTTGCCGTCCGCATTCTCAATCTCCCCGCCGCACAGCTCCCAGAGCTTGCTCCCGGGATTTTTCTGCATTGCGCGCTTGGTCTGGCGAATGAGCGCCGTCGCCGAAGCGTACGCCTCGAAACAGCCCCTTCAGACGCAACAGCAACGCTCTCCGTTCATGCGGATGACGGTGTGCCCGATCTCCGCCCCCGCCGATTTATTCCCTTCGAACAGCTTGCCGTCGATGACGATTCCGCCCCCGACTCCCGTGCCGAGGGTGACGAACACGACGTCCGAATAGCCCTTTCCCGCGCCGCAGAACTGCTCGCCGAGAGCGGCGGCATTCGCGTCGTTGGTGACGTATACGGGCACGCCGAGCGTCCGCTTTACCTCGTCCGCGAGCGCGGCGTTCCGCCAATACAGATTACAGCTGTAAACGATCACGCCGTTCTTGCTGTCCACCGTTCCGGGCGAGCCGATCCCCGCCGCCGTCAGCTTCACGCCCGCCTTTTCCGCAAGCGAAAGCGCGAGCCGCGCCATATCCCCCGCGATTTCGCCGAGGGTGCGTTCTCTGCCCGTCGGAATTTTATCTTTGATCAACAGCTTGCCCTCTTCGTCCACGATTCCGCACTTCACGAACGTGCCGCCGAGGTCGATTCCCGCGTAATACTTCATAACCTTTCTCCTGCGCCGCAAACCGATTTTCCGCGGCGATTTAATCATATCACACACGGCGGAATCGCGCAAGTCTTTTTTGCCAAAAAACCGCAATTCGCGCGTTTTCGGCGGCGAATCGTTTGCAAATTTTCCGCGGCGGGAGTATAATACCGGATAGACGAATCAAGGACGAACAAAAAATGTACAAACTCGAAATGCACCTGCATACCCTTCACCGATCCCCCTGTGCGGAAACGGACGAAAAGACGATCGCCGCGCTCTATTCCCGACACGGTTACGACGGCATCGTATGCACCAACCACTACGTGCGTTGGCTGTGCGAAAACTATTATAAACGCCCCACGCCGCGGGAGAACGCCGAATATTATCTGCAAGGCTACTTCAACCTGAAGGAAGAATGCAAGCCGTACGGAATCGACGTGTTTCTCGGCATGGAGCTTCTGATCGACGCGCTTACCTATTACAAACCGGACCCGCCCAAAGCGGAACTCCTGTTGTACGGTCTGACCCCCGAGTGGTTGCTCGAACACCCTTACGATCTCTTTTCCATGAGCGTGAAGGAGGTATCCGGGCTATGCAAAGAACAGGGCTGGATGCTGGGGCAATCCCACCCCTACCGCCCCTTCATCACGGTGCAGGACCCCGCGCTGCTGGAATGCGTCGAGGCGTACAACGGACACCCCGGACACGACAACGGCAACGACAAAGCGCTCGCTTTCGCCGACGAGAACGGACTCGTCTATACCGCGGGGAGCGACTTTCACACCCCCGACGCCATCGGCAGCGGCGTAATGCTCG
>JAETTR010000356.1 GCA_021768985.1 Bacillota bacterium | reverse complement strand
GTGCACTATCTGCCGCGAGAACGAGGGGTTCGAACGGGTCGGGTTCTCCCGCCGCAATATGCGCACTCTGTCGCTGACTTTGAACGGCGAGGACTGGTTCTGGCAATATTCGCCCTACGCCTATTTCAACGAGCACGGAATCGCGATCTCCTGCAAGCACACGCCCATGGTTTTAAACGGCGACACGGTGGAGCACCTGTTCGATTTCGTGGATATGTTCCCGCACTACTTTATCGGGAACAACGCGCCTCTGCCGCGGGTGGGCGGTTCTATTTTAATGCATAACCACTATCAGGGCGGCGGCTACGTGTTGCCCATGCAGCGGGCGGGCGCGCGGTTCTGCCTTACGAGCAGGAGTCACCCTGCGGTGAAGTGCTGCGTCGTCGATTGGTACAATACGGCGCTCCGCTTCGAGGGGAAGGACAGAAAGGAAATCGCCGCGCTGGCGGAGGAAGTGTTCACCGCGTGGAAGGAGTACGAAAACGCCGCGCTCGACATTCTGCCCTATACGGGAAGCGAGCCGCACAACACGGCGAGCTGTATCGCCCGCAAGACGGACGGCGGGTATATTCTCGATCTGATTCTGCGCAACAACCGCGTAAGCGAGCGGTATCCCGATGGAATTTTCCACGCGCATCGCGAGTATCACGCGATCAAGAGCGAGTCGATCGGGCTGATCGAGGCGATGGGACTGTTCATTCTCCCCGCGCGGTTAAAGCGTCAGCTCGGCGAGATCAAGGAGTATCTCACGGGCGGAAGGGCGTATTCGCCGCAGACGCTCGCGGAGGATATGAAAATTTTCGCGCCTATGATCGATCGGCTGACCGCGGGCGGAAAGACGAGCGAAAAGCAGGCGGAAGATATTTTGCGCGACGAGGTGGAACTGACCTGCGAGCGCATTCTCGACAACACGGCGGTGTTCAAGCGCGACGAAGCGGGCGAAAACGGTTTGAAAGAATTTTTAAAGAGCTGCGGTTTGCAGATCAAATAAATAACGGAGGAACGGGTATGAACGTATTGGTTACGGGCGGCGCGGGGTTTATCGGGTCGCACACCGTAGTGGAGCTGTTAAACGGGGGATACGGAGTCGTCGTCGTCGATAATCTCGTGAACGCGAACGAGGAATCTCTCCGCCGCGTGGAAAAGATCACGGGCAAGAAAGTCACCTTTTACAACGAGGACGTGCGCAACAAACAGGCGCTTACGGAAATTTTCAAAAAGCACAAGATCGATTGGGTGATCCATTTCGCGGGTCTGAAAGCGGTGGGCGAGAGCGTGCAGAAGCCCCTCGAATATTACGATAACAACCTGGTTTCCACGTTGGTTCTGCTCGAAGTCATGCGGGAATTCGGGGTAAAGAACTTCGTGTTCTCCTCCTCGGCGACCGTGTACGGCGATCCCGCCGAGCTTCCTCTGTCGGAAACGACGAAGCTGAATCCCACGACCAACCCGTACGGCACGTCCAAAGCCATGCAGGAGC
>JAETTR010000355.1 GCA_021768985.1 Bacillota bacterium | reverse complement strand
GGGCTGACGCGCTTCAAGGAGAGCATGACGGGACCCGAGTATGCGGCGCGGTTTATCGAAGAGGTAAAAAAGCGCAAGATCGAAGCGGTCACGGATACCACCGTTTTATCGTTGAACGAATCGAAGGAGCTCACCGCAATCAACGCGGAGCAGGGCGTTTTCAGAATCGGAGCGCAGGCAGTGATCCTCGCCATGGGCTGCCGCGAACGCAGTCGCGGCGCGCTGAATATCGCGGGCAGCCGCCCCGCGGGGATCTATTCGGCGGGTACGGCGCAGAAGTACGTGAATATCAAAGGTTATCTCCCCGGAAAGGATGTCGTGATTTTAGGCTCGGGCGACATCGGGCTCATCATGGCGCGGCGCATGACATTAGAAGGCGCGAAGGTGCATGCGGTGTGCGAGATTATGCCCTATTCGAGCGGGCTCAAACGCAATATCGTGCAGTGCCTCGACGACTTCGGAATCCCGCTTTACCTCAATCACACCATTACGAAGATAGAGGGGAATGACAGAGTGACGGGCGTTGTCGTATCGAAAGTTGACGAAACCAAAAAGCCGATTGCGGGAACGGAAATACATTTCGATTGTGATACCGTGCTCTTCTCCGTCGGGCTCATTCCCGAAAACGAGCTGACGAAGGAGGCGAAGATTCCGCTTTCGCCGAGGACGCGCGGCGCGGTCGTCTACCAGAACCGCGAAACGGAAGCAAGGGGCGTGTTCGCCTGCGGCAATGTCTTGCAAGTGCACGATCTCGTCGATTTCGTTTCGGAGGAATCGGAGCTGGCGGGCAAAAGCGCGGCGGATTATATTCAGAACGGTGCAAGAGAACGGCGGGCAATCGCGGTGGAAAACGGGAAAAATATCGGCTACGTTCTGCCGCAGAAATTGGATAAAAATATTGCGGGAGACGTAAAACTATATTTCCGCGTGACGGGTACGTTTAAGAATTGCAATTTTGTCGTTCGCTCGGGGGACAGGGTAATCGTCGAGCGGAAAAAGCGGATCGCCGTTCCCGGGGAAATGGAAACGCTGCTTCTGCGCGAAGCGGATATCGCTTCGGCAGACGGGGATTTAACGCTGTGTTTGGGGGAAGTATGAAACATAATCTTACTTGCGTAGAGTGCCCCATGGGCTGTTCTATTGAGGTGGAAGTGGAAAACGGGAAGGCGGTTTCCGTCGTCGGAAACGGCTGCCCCCGCGGGAAAACGTATGCCGAAAACGAGGTTGTCTGCTCCAAACGCGTTTTAACGACTACGGTGCGCACGAGGGGCGGCAGCATGCTTTCCGTAAAGACAAGCGCGCCCGTAAAAAAGTCGGAAACGTTTGAGATCATGAAGAAAATCAACGCTGTGCGTCTGACTGCGCCCGTTCGGATCGGCGACGTGCTCGTAAAGGAAATCGCGGAGGACGTCGATTTGATTGCAACGGGAAATTCGGAGGGAGTATGACGACGGAAAGATTGATATTCGAGTTTGCAAAGC
>JAETTR010000354.1 GCA_021768985.1 Bacillota bacterium | reverse complement strand
ATACTATTTAAAGAGCTATCTCGAATGCTTGAAAGAAAATCCCGACATGATAATGACTTCGTTTAATCTCTTAAACGGAATTCCCATGAACGGGCACACCGAGTTGCTCGTCGATTTGCTCAGAAAACAGGAAGGCTTCGACGGGGTTGTCATCAGCGATTGGAACGGAATCGGCGAAATGATTGCACATGGATATGCTGAAAACATGAAACAATGTGCGCACATTGCCGCAAACAACGAAGTCGATATCGATATGTGTTCGCTTGCCTACGCAAAATATTTGCCCGAATTGGTGCGCGAAGGGAAAGTTTCGGAAGAAAAAGTAAACCGCATGGTGGAACGTGTACTCAAACTCAAAGAAAGGCTTGGATTATACGAGAACGCGAGTACGGGTATTAGCGCAGAAAAAGACGAAGCCTATTGTTTATCGGAGGAAGCACGGAGGATTGCGCGGAAAGCGGCGGAGGACGGTAGCGTGTTGCTTGAAAATAACGGTGTGCTTCCGCTTAAAAAAGATGCGAATATTTGTCTGATCGGTCCGTACGCCGAAACGCGGGAACTGCTGGGAGAATGGGCGTGCCTCGGTAATCCGGAAACCGTCGTGACGGTCAAAGAGGGGATCGAAAGGTTGACGGGGAAAAGCGTGTCTGCGGCTATGGCGTGCGCACCGTATTGGAACGCCGCCGACGAGAGCGGCTTCAACGAGGCACTTTCCGTAGCGCAAAAGCATGACGTTATTGTGGCGTGTTTGGGAGAATACAGCAGGGAATCGGGCGAAAGTCGTTCGCGCAGTAACATTGCTTTGGCGGATTTGCAGATAAAGCTGTTGCGCAAGCTCAAAGAGACGGGTAAAAAAATCGTGCTTGTGCTGTTTGCGGGCAGACCGCTCGCACTTACCGAAGCCGCTTTGCTTGCCGACGCGATGCTCTTTTGTTGGTATCCCGGCATAGAAGGCGGCAACGCGATTGCAAATTTACTGTACGGGAAAGTTGATCCGAACGGAAAAATCGCCATGAGTTTCCCGCGCAGTGTAGGACAGTGCCCCGTTTATTACAATAATTTTTCGACGGGCAGACCGAAAAATCCCGATACGGCAGAAAATTTCATGGGCTCGACATCTTACCTTGACGAATTGAATTCGCCGTTGTATCCGTTTGGATACGGGCTTTCGTATACGAAATTCAAATTGTTCGATATAAAACTCTCGTCGCACGAAATGAGACGAGAGGA
The DNA here is from genome assembly GCA_021768985.1 of Bacillota bacterium. Classification (GTDB taxonomy): domain Bacteria; phylum Bacillota; class Clostridia; order Christensenellales; family Borkfalkiaceae; genus Gallimonas. The sequence continues at coordinate 256 of JAETTR010000354.1, read as the reverse complement.
GTGCGTTACCGTTTCGGCTACGTTGAAGAACGAAGGAAAGCGCGACGGGCGGGAAGTGGTGCAACTGTACGTTCACGATAAGTTCGGATCGTGCGCCCGCCCCGTCAAAGAACTGAAAGGGTTTCAAAAAATTGCGCTTGCCGCGGGTGAAGAATGCCGAGTACGGTTTGAAATATCCGAAGATACGCTTGCCTACTTTACGGCGTCGGGCGAATACAAAGCCGAAGAAGGAGAGTTTGAAATTATGCTCGGAACG
>JAETTR010000008.1 GCA_021768985.1 Bacillota bacterium | reverse complement strand
CCCAAGCAATCTCCGCCCGCGACGTTGGGAACGATGATCTGCGCCGTAAATTCCTCTTCCTGTTCGACAACGATCGGCAATACCTCTCCGCCTTCCGCCTTGTTGGCAAGATAGCTTCTGCGCGAGCTCATGATCTCCGTCATTTTATCGGACACCGTTTTGGAAAGCAATGCCTTCTTCCCCTGCCCCGCCACGCTCAATACCGTATCGGTATCGAGAATCACCGCAACGCACCCGCTCTGTTCGTTCAGTGATTTCGCCGTTCCTTCCGCAAACCGTTCGACGGACGCGATTGGCGAATATTTTTTCAGCATCAGCTCGTCGCGGTCGGTAAAGAGTTCGAGCGGATCTCCTTCCCGAATGCGCAAAGTGCGCCTGATTTCTTTGGGGATTACCACCCGTCCCAACTCGTCGATTCTTCTTACGATTCCCGTTGCTTTCATGACAAAAAAATTCCTCCGTATACAGTCATTATGCGGAGGAAGAAAATTTCTATTCATTTTATGGTATGTTCACGAATTTTCTTTTCAGCTGAAAAAAGAGAAATCGACTTACAGTCCGTATTCGCGGGAAAGCTTTTCAAAGGCGGGCAATGCGCGCGCGATCGTCTCTTTCGCAACGCAATACGAAATGCGGACGTAGCCCTCCACCCCGAACGAATCGGAAGGCACGAGCAATAATTCGTATCGCTTCGCCCGCTCGCAGAACGCCTTCGCGTCGGGTTCGGGAGATTTCAGAAATAAATAAAACGCGCCGTCGGGCGGAACGCATTGAAACCCGAAGGAGGTCAGCCCGCCGCAGAGCAGATCGCGGTTTTCGCGGTATGCGGAAACATCGCTCGACTGACCCAGACATTTCGCGCACACCCGCTGAAAGAGGACGGGCGCGCACACGTAGCCGAGACTTCTGCCCGCCCCGCTCACCGCGGCGAACAAGCTCTGCGCGCCCGCGCACGCAGGACTGACCGCAATATACCCGATCCGTTCCCCCGCCAACGACAGCGACTTGGAGAAGGAATAGCACACCACCGTGTTCGCGTATAGGTTGGGCAGGTAGGGCACGGCGACGCCGTAAACGAGCTCGCGATAGGGTTCGTCGGCAATGAGAAAGACGGGCGAGCCTTTCTCCTCGCTCTTGCGGCGAAGCAAACCCGCAAGCCCGTTCAGTTCCGATTCGCCGTACACGACGCCCGTGGGATTGTTGGGGGAATTGACGATGACCGCTTTGGTGCGCTTCCCGACCGCGCGGTCGAGCGCGTTCAGATCGAGATGAAAATCCGGACCGGTCTGCGCGCAAACGACCTTGCCGCCTGCCTGTTCGATAAACACCTTGTATTCGGGAAAGCACGGCGTGATGACGACGAACTCGTCGCCCGACTCGCAAAGCGCGTGCAGCGTGATCGCGAGGGAAGCCGCCGCGCCGCAGGTCATGTACACGAGTTCGGCGGACATGGGTGTCCCGAACGCGCTTCGGATATACGCCGCAACCGCTTCGCGCACCTCGGGCGCGCCCGCCGCGGAGGTGTATCCGTGCATCTTACCCGCGGACATGGTACCCGTCAACCGCGCAATCTCCCGTTGCACGCAGTCGGGCGCGGACACGCTGGGGTTGCCGAGCGAAAAATCGAACACGTTTTCCGCGCCGATCTCCCGTTTCCGCGCGTTTCCGTACTCGAAAATTTCGCGAATGACCGACCGCTCCTCGCCGCGTCTTTGCATTCTTTCGTTGAACATGGTAGCCTCCTTTTCGTCCGTTCGGCTATTTCTTCTTTCAGCAAAAAAGAAAATTCGTGAACTCTCACAATACCTTTTTCAAGAACTGTCCCGTATAACTGCGATCGACCGCCGCGACCTGTTCGGGGGTACCCGTACACAGTACCGTGCCGCCGCCGTCGCCGCCCTCCGGTCCGAGATCGATGATCCAGTCGGCGACCTTCACCACGTCGAGATTGTGCTCGATGACGAGCAACGTATTCCCGCCCTCGCGGAGACGCATCAGGATATGCACGAGCTTCTCCACGTCGTAGCTGTGAAGCCCCGTCGTGGGTTCGTCGAGGATATAAAAGGTTTTGCCCGTGGAACGCTTGGAAAGCTCGGTGGCAAGTTTGACGCGTTGCGCCTCGCCGCCCGAGAGGGTCGTGGAGCTCTGCCCGAGCTTGATATAACCCAGCCCCACCTCGTAGAGCGTGGAAATTTTATTATAGATCGAAGGAATCGGTTTGAAGAACTCGCAGGCTTCTTCCACCGTCATGTCGAGCACGTCGGCAATGCTCTTGCCCTTGTACTTCACTTCGAGCGTTTCGCGGTTATAACGCTTGCCGCCGCACACTTCGCAGGGCACGTAAACGTCGGGCAGGAAGTGCATTTCGATCTTCATGATACCGTCGCCCTCGCAGTTCTCGCATCTTCCGCCCGCCACGTTGAAGGAGAATCTTCCGGACTTGAAGCCCATCGCCTTTGCGTCGGGCGTGGCGGCGAACAACTCGCGGATCGCCGTAAACACCCCCGTATAGGTCGCGGGGTTGGAACGGGGCGATCTGCCGATGGGGGACTGGTCGATGGCAATCACCTTATCGAAGTGCTCGAGCCCCGACACCGCGCCGCACTTGCCCGCGGGAAGCCTTGCGCCGCCCAGCGCGTTGGAGAGCGCGGGCAACACGATTTCGTTCACGAGCGAGGATTTTCCCGAACCGCTCACCCCCGTGACGGCGGTGATCAGCCCCGCGGGAATTTCCGCGGTAATTCCCTTTAAGTTGTTCTGGCTGCAATCCTCGATTTTCAGCCAACGCCCGTCGGGCGCCTTGCGTACGGCGGGCACTTCGATTTTCCGCCGCCCCGCGAGGAAATCCCCCGTAATCGAGCGCGGCTCCTTCATGATCTCTTCCGCCGTGCCGCACGCGACGATCTCTCCGCCGTGCACGCCCGCGCCCGGTCCGACGTCCACGATATAATCGGCGGCGCGCATGGTGTCCTCGTCGTGCTCGACGACGAGAAGGGTGTTTCCGATGTCGCGCAAGCCCTTCAACGAATTCAAAAGCCGCTCGTTATCCCGCTGATGCAGTCCGATGCTCGGTTCGTCGAGAATGTACAAAACGCCCGTGAGCGCGCTCCCGATCTGCGTGGCGAGACGAATGCGCTGACTCTCCCCGCCCGACAGCGTCGCCGCGTTGCGGGAGAGGGTGAGATAGTCGAGCCCGACTCCCACGAGGAAGTCGATCCGGCTCCTGATCTCCTTTAAAATGATATCCGCGATCGCGTGCTGGGTGGCGGTAAGCCGTAACCCCGTGAGAAAATCTTTGATTTTGACGACGGGCATGTCGCACAGCTCGGCGATGTTCTTACCCTCCACCGTCACGGCGAGCGCCTCCTTCTTCAACCGCTTGCCGCGGCAGGTCGGACAGTCGCTCGTGCGCATATACCGCTCGATATCCCACTTCACCCCGACGGAAGTCGTCTGGTTATAGCGGCGTTGCAGATTGTTTACAAACCCTTCCCACGCGCTCTTATAGGTGGAACGGAAGGACTTGGTGTGATATTCGAGATCGATCTTTTCCCCGCCGTTGCCGTACATGAGCAGATCGAACACGTCCTTGGGAAGTTTTTCGACGGGCTCGTCGAGCGAGAACCCGTAGTGGCGGGAGAGCGCGCCGAGATACATCTGCGTCACGGTGGAGGAATCGAGATTCCAGCCGCTGATCCGGATCGCTCCCTCGCGCAGAGTCTTGCTTTTATCGGGGCAGATGAGATCGGGATCGACGAGCTGACGGAACCCGAGCCCCGTACACTCGGGGCAGGCGCCCCAGGGCGTGTTGAAGGAGAACAAACGGGGCTCGATTTCCTCGATTGAAATACCGCAATCGGGGCAGGAATAGCGCGAGGAATAGAGGGTTTCCTCTCCCTCGCAGTCGATGACGACGAGCCCGTCGGCGAGCTTCAACGCCGTTTCGAGGCTCTCCGTCAAGCGCTTCAACACCCCCTCTTTGACGACGAGACGGTCGATCACCACGCTGACGTTGTGCTTGATATTTTTATCGAGTTTGATTTCCTCCTGCAAGTCGTAAACGCTGCCGTCGATCTTGACGCGGGCGTACCCGCTTTTGCGGTATCCCGCGAGCTCCTTTACGAACTCCCCCTTCCGTCCCCGCACGACGGGCGCGTTCACGAGGATCTTGCTCCCCGCGGGCATCGCCATGACGCGGTCGGCGATCTCGTCCACCGTCTGGCGGCGAATCTCCCTGCCGCACTTGGGGCAATGGGGCGTACCCACGCGCGCGTACAGCAAACGCAGGTAGTCGTAAATTTCGGTGACCGTGCCCACCGTGGAACGGGGGTTGTGCGAGGTCGTTTTCTGGTCAATGGAGATGGCGGGCGAAAGCCCCTCGATGCTCTCCACGTCCGGTTTTTCCATCATGCCGAGGAACTGCCGCGCGTACGACGACAGGCTTTCCATATAGCGGCGCTGTCCTTCCGCGAAGATGGTTTCGAAGGCGAGCGTGCTCTTGCCGCTCCCCGACAACCCCGTCAAGACGGTTAAACTGTTGCGCGGAATGTGCACGTCGATATTCTTTAAATTGTTTTCCTTTGCGCCTTTTACGTATATTTCTTCTTTCATAATTTCCGATCCATGCCTTTGTTCTCTTTTCGTAATTTACCGGATTTTCCGCCGAAGCTCGGCGATCGCTTCGCGAATCTCGATCGCGCGCTCGAAATCGAGCTGGGCGGAAGCGACCTTCATCAACGCCTTTAATTTTTCGATTTCCTCGGGGATATCCTTCGCCTTGATGTCGTCCGTCTTTTTCGGCTTGCCCGTAATGTTCAGCGAAGATTTCACTTCCTTGATGATCGTTTTCGGCACGATCCCGTGCGCTTCGTTGTACTTTTGCTGAACGGCGCGGCGGCGGTTCGTTTCGCCGATCGCGCGCTCCATGCTTCCCGTCATTTCGTCGGCGTACATGATCACCCGCCCCTCCGCGTTCCGCGCGGCGCGCCCGATCGTCTGCACCAGCGAGGTTTCGCTCCGCAAAAAACCCTCTTTGTCCGCGTCGAGTATGGCGACGAGCCGCACCTCCGGCAAATCGAGCCCCTCGCGCAACAGATTGATTCCGCAGAGCACGTCGAACTCGCCCGAACGCAACCCGTTTACGATATCGATCCGCTCGAGCGTGTCGATATCCGAATGCATGTAGCGCACCTTGACCCCGTTTTCCTTTAAATAATCGGTCAGACTCTCCGCCATACGCTTGGTGAGCGTGGTGACGAGCACCCGTCCGCCCGCCTTCACGACGGTACGGATCTCCCCGAGCAGATCGTCGATCTGTCCGCGGGTGGGGCGCACCTCCACGGGCGGGTCCAGCAGCCCCGTAGGGCGAATGAGCTGTTCCACCACCTGCCCCGCTTCACCCAGCTCATAGGGTGCGGGGGTCGCCGACACGCAGATGAGCTGCGGCACGCGCGCGTCGAACTCCTCGAAGGTGAGCGGGCGGTTGTCGTACGCCGAACGCATCCGGAAGCCGTAGTCCACGAGATTGGTCTTGCGCGAAAGGTCGCCGTGATACATGGCGCGAATCTGCGGAATGGTCATATGGCTCTCGTCGATAAACACGAGAAAGTTTTCGGGGAAATAATCGAGCAGGGTAAAGGAGGGTTCGCCGGGCGATCTGCCGTCGAAATAGCGCGAATAATTCTCCACGCCCGAGCAGTAGCCGATTTCGCGCAGCATTTCGAGATCGTGCTCGGTACGCTGGGAGAGCCGTTGCGCTTCGAGCAGTTTGCCCGCGTCCTCGAACGCTTTCACCTCGCCCTTTAAATCTTCTTCGATCACCGCGAGCGCCGTGGAGAGCCGTTCGCTTCCCACCGCGTAGTGGCTGGCGGGAAACACGACGGCGTGCTTCAACTGCGAAATAATCTTCCCCGTCACGACGTCCTCTTCCCCGAGCGCGTCGATCTCGTCGCCGAAAAACTCCACGCGAATGGCGACTTCGGAGTTGGAGGCGGGAAAGATTTCCACCACGTCGCCGCGCACGCGGAAGGTGGAACGCTTGAAATCGGTATCGTTGCGGGCGTAGTGAATTTCGACGAGGCGGCGCAACAGATCGTCCCGCGCCATAGCCTGTCCGGGGCGGAGCGAAATGCCGAGGCGGAAAAACTCCTCGGGCGCGCCCAACCCGTAAATACAGGACACCGAGGAAACCACGATCACGTCGTCCCGCTCGCCGAGCGAACAGGTCGCGGCGTTGCGGAGCTTGTCGATTTCATCGTTCATGGAAAGATCTTTTTCGATGTACGTGTCGGTGGAGGGAATGTAGCTTTCGGGCTGATAATAGTCGTAATAGGAGACGAAATATTCCACGCGGTTTTCGGGAAAGAACTCGCGGAACTCGTTGCAAAGCTGCGCCGCGAGCGTCTTGTTGTGCGCGATCACGAGTGCGGGTCTGCCCGCGTTTTGAATGACGTTCGCCATCGTGAACGTCTTGCCGCTCCCCGTCACCCCGACGAGCACCTGCGTACGAATCCCGTCGCGCACGCCCTCGGTCAGACGGCGAATCGCCTCGGGCTGATCGCCCGTGGGCTGAAACGGCGCATGAAGTTTAAACTCGAAGTGATCCATAAAAAGCTCCCGTATCGATCGTGCGGACAATCGCCAAAATAAGCGCAAACGTTCGTTTGCGCTTATTTTACCGCGTTTTCGCGCGGATGTCAAGCATTTGAAAAGGTTATTTGAAAATCTGGCGCAAAATCAGACCGATTAAAAACGTGATGACCGCGCCCACGGCGGCGACGCCCCATTTGAAACAGACGGCGCGCCTGCGCTGGGCGCTCGTGCGCTGGTAGGAGAGTCCCGCGTCCCGCATGTGAAAGACGTATACCCGCTCGCCCTTGCGGTCGGAAGAGATGATTTCGAAATAGCCGTCAAGCTCCAGAGAGCGCAGAACGCGTTCGAGCTTTTCCTCGTCGTAACCGGCTTTGGGCGGAAGCACGGAAAGGAGCTCGCACGGCGCGGCGAGGAAGCGTTCCTTGCCCGCCGACAGGAGAAACACCGCGCTCATCACTTCGTTTTCCCGCTTGCTAAGTTTCTCGCTGAACACCGCTCACCCCCGCACGGCGATCAGCCACGCCGCAAGCGAACCGAGAAACCCGCCCGAGAACCCGCCCGCGACGGCGCAGAAGAGCGCGTCGAGCCTGCGGCGGAGCTTCTCTTTTTTCTCGCGTTTTTTGCTTTCGAAATACAGCCGTCCTTCGGGAAGCGGGCGCACGCAGTATTCTCCCTCCGCCGCGTAACCGACTTCGATGTACTTGCGCTCTTCCAGATAATCGAGCATGGCGCGCAGGGTGTCGCGGTCCACGCCCGAATTGGGAGAAAACCGCCCGAGCAGTTCTCCCTCTTCCACGATTTTATAACTGCCCTTTTCGCAATAGCCGTTGATTGCGGAGAGCAAAACTCCCGTTCTTTCGTCCAACATAAGAATACCCGTTTACAGTATTCCCGTATTTCCGGCTTTTTTTACCGCGTCGGAGAAAGATTTTTCGGATCGGACGATTTTATCTTATTTATTGTAATTATCTTTCAGCGAAACGATTTCGGAAAGGACGAGTTTGCCCTTTTCGGTGCACTTTTTGTAATAGCCCGTGCGCATCAGCTGGAACGCCGAACCCTCCTCCGCTTCCGCGAGATAGGGCTCCGCCTTGGCGGCAAAGAGATGCTCGCTGTCGAGGTTCATGCGTTCCGAAAAATCCTGACCCGCGTATTCCGCGTCCTTCAGCAAGTGCTCGTATTGACGCAGTTCCGCGTCCACGCAGGTTTCCGCGTTCACCCAATGCAGAACTCCCTTCGCTTTGATTCCGCTCGTATCCGAACCGCTGTGCGATTCGGGGAAATACGTGCATCTAATTTCGGTCACTTCGCCGTTTTCGTCCGTGACCGCTTCATCGCAACGCACGATATAGGCGTTTTTCAGCCGCGCGTATCCGCCGATCTTCAAACGGTGATACTTGGGGGGCGGGTTCAGGGAGAAATCGCTCTTTTCGATATAGAGGGTTTTGCCGAACGCAATCTTACGCTTGCCCGCTTCGGGGTCCGTCTGATTGATATCGAATTCAACCTCTTCGCTTCCCTCGTAGTTGGTAATCGTCAGCTTCAACGGCTCGACGACCGCCATGGCGCGGGGAGCGTGCGCGTTCAGATAGTCGCGGACGACCGCCTCGAAATAGCTGATTTCGCACTCCGAATTCGCCTTTACGACGCCTACCCGTTCGCAGAAATCGCGCACCGCCGCCGCGGGAATCCCGCGGTTCCTGAGCCCCGCGAGCGTCGGCATGCGGGGGTCGTCCCACCCGTGCACCGAGCCGTCCTCCACGAGTTTTTTCAGATAGCGCTTGCTCATGACGAGGTTGGTGAGATTCAGCCGCGCGAACTCGATCTGCCGCGGCTTGGGCGAGAACCCGAGCGAAATCCCCACCCAGTCGTAGAGCGGGCGGTGATCTTCGAATTCGAGGGTGCAGAGGGAATGAGTCACCCCTTGCAGATAATCGCAGATGGGATGCGCGTAGTCGTACATGGGATAGATGCACCACTTATCGCCCGTGCGGTGATGGGTGGCGCGCAGAATCCGATAAATTACGGGGTCGCGCAGATTGATGTTGGGCGAGGACATGTCGATCTTCGCGCGCAGACATTTTTCGCCGTCGGCGTACTTGCCCGCCTTCATTTCGCGGAACAGGGTCAGATTTTCCTCGGGCGTGCGGTTCCGGTACGGGCTCTCCGTGCCCGGCTCGGTCAGCGTGCCGCGGGTATTCTTGATTTCCTCCGCCGACAGATCGCAGACGAACGCCTTACCCTCCCGAATCAGCCGTTCGGCGTAGTCGTAAATCACGTCGAAAAAGTCGGAGGCGTACACTTCCTTCTCCCACGAATAACCGAGCCAGCGGATATCGTTGCGGATCGCGTCCACGAACTCCGTCTTTTCCTTGGAGGGGTTGGTATCGTCAAAGAACAGATTGCAGGTCCCGCCGTATTTATTCGCCGTACCGAAGTTGACGAACATGCTCTTCGCGTGTCCGATATGCAGATACCCGTTCGGTTCGGGCGGGAAGCGGGTCTTGACCGCGCCGATCCTGCCTTCGGTTAAATCCGTTTCCACGATTTGTTCGATAAAGTTGCTTGCTTCCGACATAAAAAAACCTCGATCAACAGCCTGAATTTCCAAAATCACTGCGCGGAGCAAAGTCACGCCTTTGCGGTAGCGCACACAATCTGCCGTATGCTTACGGCTTTCAAAGGAAAGGTGAATGCGGCGCGCACAGATCGCGAGCCCCGAAAGGCGCGCCGCAGAGGAAAATACCCGAATCGCAGCACGTAGTGCGGAGATATCGTGGTTTTCCTCAAATCACGGAATTTTCTTTTTTCAGCTAAAAAGAAAATTCGTGAATACATTATAGCACACTCTATCAAAAAAAGAAACGATTTTTTTGCGATTTTTTCCGTAGCGGTCCGATACGGCGCGCCCGAATGCTTGACGAATTTTTTTCAAAATGCTAATATGTTAGGGATATTGATCGGCTGTATCGAAAAAGGAGATTGGAATGGCAACGAAAGCGGTTACGATGGAAAAGCTCGTCGCGCTGTGCAAGGCGCGCGGAATCATCTTCCCCGGAAGCGAAATTTACGGCGGCATGGGCAACACGTGGGATTACGGACCCGTGGGCGTAGAAATCAAGAACAACATCAAACGCGCCTGGTGGAAGCGTTTCGTTCAGGAAAGCGACAATTCCTTCGGCGTGGACGCGGCGATTCTGATGAACGCGCGCGTTTGGGAAGCGAGCGGACACACCACTTCCTTTTCCGATCCCAAAATGGATTGCAAGGAATGCAAGAGCCGCCACCGCGCGGACACGCTGATCGAGGCGCATTCCAAAGGCAAAGTGAACCCCGACACCATGACGAACGCCGAAATGGAAGCGTACATTCAGGAGCATCAGGTGCACTGCCCGATCTGCGGCAAATTCAACTGGACGAATATCCGCACCTTCAACTTAATGTTCGAAACCTCGCGCGGGGTCACCGACGAGAGCCAGAACAAAATTTATCTCCGCCCCGAAACGGCGCAGGGCGAATTCGTGAACTTCCTGAACGTACAGCGCACGACCCGCGCCAAGGTGCCCTTCGGCATTGCGCAGATCGGCAAAGCGTTCCGTAACGAGATCACGCCCGGCAACTTTATTTTCCGCACCATCGAGTTCGAACAGATGGAACACCAGTGGTTCTGCAAAGAGGGCACCGACAGCGAATATTACGCCGAATTCAAGAGCAAGGCGTGGCAATTTCTTCTGGACCTCAGCTTCAAGCCCGAGCATCTGCGCTTTAAGGATCACGATAAACTCGCCCACTACGCCAAGGAAGCGTGCGACATTCAGTACGACTTCCCCATGGGTTGGAGCGAGCTGAACGGCATTCACAACCGCACCGATTACGACCTCTCCCGCCATCAGGAATATTCGGGCAAGACGATGACCTATATCGATCCCGTAAACGGCGAACGGTTTATCCCGTACGTCATCGAATATTCGATCGGCGCCGACCGCCTCATGCTGGCGGCGTTGAGCGAAGCGTACGACGAGGAAACCCTCGAAAACGGCGAAGTGCGCAACGTCATGCGCTTCCACCCCGCGATCGCGGCGTACAAAGCCGCCGTCCTGCCCCTGCAAAAGAACCTCGCCCCGCAGGCGAAGGAACTGCTTGCCAAGCTGAAAAAGCATTTCAACGTGACCTACGACGAGGCGGGCTCGATCGGCAAGCGCTACCGCAGACAGGACGAAATCGGCACCCCGTATTGCATTACGATCGATTTCGACACCCTCGAAAACGGCACGGTGACCGTGCGCGACCGCGACAGCATGGATCAGGTCCGTCTGGACCTCGGCGGCGTGATCGCGTTCCTGACCGAAAAGACCGCGTTCTGAAATCGCAAAACGTACGGAAGCCGCGACGTTCGTCGCGGCTTCCGTTTTCCGGTCCGAGGTTCTTTCTTTTCAAAAACGCACTTCGGGGTTGTTAAACTCTTGTAAATCTCCTCACAAAATGTCATATAAAGCTATGATATTCTTGACAGTTTACGGGGAGTCGACTATAATATTACTTGTTTTAAAGCTATTTTTACCGGACGGGTGAGAAATTGTTAAACCAGATTCTGATTGCATACGGCTTTTTCGCGGTACTTTCCGTGATTCTGTATATCCCGAAGCTCGTGCAATTTTTTTATGCGTTTAAAAAACCGCAACACAAAAAGGCGAAGGAACTGCGAAAAATCGGACTCGTGATCCCCGCGCTCGACGAAAGCAAGGTGATCGGCGATCTGTTCGACTCGATCGAAAAGCAGGACTACGACCGCGCGTATTTCGACGTCGCCGTCATTGTGAAAGACCCCTCCGACCCCACCGTGGAAATGGCGAAAGCGCGCGGGTTTCAGGTGACCGTCGTGCCCGAGCAGACCTGCAAAGGGGAGGCGCTGGACGGATATTTCAAACGGCTTACCCGCGAAGAATTCGCTTCGTACGCTTCGTTCGTGATTATCGATGCAGACGCGGTGCTCGCCGCCGATTATGTCACCGAGCTCAATAACGCGCTCGAACACGACTTCGACATCTTTCTTTCGCGCAAATTCATTAAAAATTACCTCGGCGACCGCAAACAGCGCACGGTGTTTTCCAACTGCTCCGCGCTCACCTATCCCATGCTCGACGATCTGGGCAACAACTACCGCATGGAACACAACCTGCCCATGAACATGTGCGGACAAGGCATGATGGTGCGCCGCAGCGTGATCGAGAAGCTGGGCGGCTGGCCCTACCGTACCCTTACCGAAGACTACGAGCTCAAGCTCGACAGCGTTCTGCGCGGCTTCAAATCCATGTACTATCCGTACGCCATTATTTACACCGAGGAAGTGCTCCGCCACAAGGAGAGCTACAGCCGCCGCCTGCGCTGGGTGACGGGATACTCGCAGTGCGACAGGCTTTACAAAAAGCAGATCAAACAGCAAATCAAACAGCGGGGCGCGACCGCGGCGGAATGGTTCGAATACACCTTCGCGCTCGTCCCTCTGATCCTTTTTATCGTGACGACCCTGCTCACGATGATCGGCGGCACGGCGCTCACGGTCTACGACTGGATGCACGGCGGCGAAATATGGAAAAGGGCGGCGTTTATGCTCATTCTCATGCCCTTTATCAACATGTACGTATTGGTGTTCCTGTACTGTTCGCTCGCTATGCTCGCCTACCGCGACGTGTTCAAACCCCTTTCGGGCTGGGAAAAGACGGGCACCCTTCTGTTCGCGCCTCTCTTCATGCTCGAATATTTTCCGATCTATATCCAGAGCCGCGTCCGTTCCAAAAAAGGCATGAACTGGGAACCCACCAAACACGTGGAATACGATAAAGGCGTGGCGGAAAAAGCGCTCGAACAGCAAGCCGAACTCAAACACGGGGAGAACGGTCATGACGAAGAACAAGTTTCGTAAAATTCGGGAGATTCAGAACGTTCTCGAAAGTTACCGCAGATTCGATTACGATTATATCCCGTTCGGCGATAACTGGACGATGCCGGACGGAACTTATCAATACCGCCAACGCGGACTCAACCGCCTTGCCACGGGCTTCTGGCGCACCGTGATGGCAACGTTGGGCGCGCTTGCCATCAAGCCCCTCTACGGCGCGAAGGTCGTAGGCAGAAAAAATCTGAAAGCGCTCGGAAAATCGGGTGCGGTCTGTATTTCCAATCACTTCAATTTCCTCGACACCCTCTTCGTGCGCGCGGCGTGCGGACATTACCGCTCCTATCACACCATGGGTCCGTTCAACAACAAAAAAGGATTGGGCGGGCACATTATCCGCCACGGCGGCATGCTTCCGTTCAGCGCGAATCTTGCTGCGACCAAGAATTTGACGCGGGAAATGGACCGCCTACTCAAAAAGGGAAAGATCATCAATTTTTACGCAGAACAGGCGATGTGGCTGAACTATCAAAAGCCCCGCCCCATGAAAGAGGGCGCGCTGTATTACGCCGTCAAGTTCAACGTGCCCGTACTGCCCGTGTTCTGCACCTTTCAAAGGAACGCGCGCGGAAAGATCCGCAAACTGCGCATTCACATTCTGCCCGCCGTTTACGCGGACGAAGCGCTGCCCCGTCCCGCGCGGATCGCCGATCTGAAGGCGCGCGCCGAAGCCGCCTGGCGGGATTGCTACGAACAGGCGTACGGGATTCCGCTGGAATACCTGCCCTGCAAAAAGAAAAGCGGCAGCCCCGCCGCCGTTGATACGATATAAGGATTCCCCCGCGCGACGCGCGGGGGATTTTTGATGAAAACCGTTATTCCTTTACGACGTACACCACGCCCGCAGCGTTGGGTCCGATATGCGCGCCGACCGCGCAACAGATGCGGAAGATTCTGCAATCCTCCCTTCCCGCCATCCGCATGACCTCGCGCGAGGGCGCGTCGGTATCCGTCTGCAAAAAGTACACGGGGTACTCCTCGTCGATCTTTTCCTTTTTCAGAATATCGACGAGCGCGCGCAACGCTTTTTTCTGTCCGTGCGCTCGTCCGCTCATGACCACGGACCCCGTTTCCGTAAAGGTAATCAGCGGCTTGATGCCGAGCAGACCGCCCACGATCGCAATACTCTTTTTGATTCTGCCGCCCTTGTAAAGGTATTCCAACGTATCCAGACAGGCGTGAATGCGGAGGCGCGGACGAAGCGCGTCTAACATCGCGATCACCTCTTCCGCCGATTTGTCGCGGTTCCTGACCGCCGTTTCCACCATAATGCGGAGCATCGCCGTCGTCGCGCAGGAGTCGTAAACGCGCACCTTGTCGAAGCCGCCGTCGCGCGCCGCCAATTTTGCGGCGTTCACCGTACCCGAAAGCGCGGACGCCAGCAAAATCACGAGTGTTTCCTCTCCCTCCGTTTTGACGTAAGCGTCGGTAAACTGTTCGGTGGACGGCATGGAGCTGTGCGGGAATTCGTCCTCCGCAAGTCTGCGGAAAAACTCGTCCTTCTGCATCTCCACTCCTTCGAGATAGGCTTTGTCGCCGAACACGACGGTGAGCGGTACGATAATAATCCCGAGTTCCTTTGCCTCTTCCTCGGAAAACTCGGCGGAAGAATCGGTTATGATTCGGAGCATTTTTCTCCCTCCTCTGCTTGAATCTGTCGGATAAATTTTTCGAAGATCCCGTCGATCTGCGCAAGCTCGTCCTCGCTGAACTGCTTTTCGAGCATTCTGAAAATAAACTTGCCGTATCCCATATCTTCGTGGTAATACTTATTGAACTTTTCGGTTACCGAAAGCCGAAAAGTATTTTTTTTGTCCGTTCCGCTCTTAACCACGTAGCCCTTGTCGATCAGCGATTTGACGCGGTACGTCGCGTTCGGTTGCGAAATGCACAGCGCGTTCGCAAACTCCGTGATCGTGGGATTTCCCATCAGATAGATGATCTCCACCGAAAAGAAGTCGGATGCGGAAAGCGTGGAATCCCTCTGCCCGAGAATGGAAAACACGTGGCGGTACAAGTTCATGCGGAACGCCTTGTAGATAAAGTCGAATTTTTCTTCGATCATCGATTTTCTCTCAAATACTTAAAATCCTTTAAGTATTATACAGTATACTTCTATTATAGTCAACAAAAAACGTCCGCATTACTTAAAATTTTTTAAGTAATGCGGACGAATGAAAGGCGATTCTATTCCGCGCAGAGTTTCCGCACCGAAGTTTTCCCCATTTCGCGGGTGAACCACAAGAGCGCAAGCTCGAACAGGACGGCGAACGCGGCGAGAACGATGCCGAACACGGGCCAATCGAAGGAATACGCGGGAACACCTTCCACCCCGCGGAACACGACGCCGAGCATCAGCTTCAACAAACCGTACTGATACGCCGTGCCGAGCGCGAACCCGATATAGGCGGGAATCCGATATCCGCCGAGCACCGTACCGCCGCATTGCATCAGCGTGTAGCCGTGCGCCCGCATGACCGCGACCGCGCGCGCGTTGGCGGTTACAAGCGAGGTAAACGCGAGAATCAGCGACGTTGCCGCAAGCACGATTCCGATTCCGAAGATGATCGCGCCCATCGTTTCGCTCGCCACGTCGCCCATCGACGCGGACATCTGCAACATCGAGGAAAAACAAAAACAGGCGAATCCGACGAAAAAGACGAGCGATTTTTTGCTTTTCAGCGTTGTCGCGCGCAATTCCAGCGGAAACGGCAACTCCCGGCGGGGCGGTTTGCCGCCGCCCGCGGCGGCTTCCTTCTCCCGCATGAGCGACAACGCCGGAGCGCGCAGACGGCGATAAGCGAGCCCCACCGCAAGCGCGGCGAACGCGACGGTCGGCAACAGGACGAGAAAGACGAGCAATTCGCCGTGAAAGGTAAGCGGAATCTCCGGCAGTCCTTCGCCGCCCATTTTCCGATAAATCATGGGGGAAATCGCGTATCCGCAACCGTGCCCGACCGCCGTGCCGATCAGCACGCTCAATCCGAACACCCAAAACCCGAGCGCTATTTTTCCGCCGTCGTATCCCAACGCTTTCAGAATTCCGATTTGCTTCGCATGGGAATCGATGTACAGCTTGACGTAAAACGCCAACAGCACGACGGAAACGAGCAACAGGCACCCGCCGCTGATCGCGCAGACGAGCTTCGCCGTCAGAATCTGCGCCTCGTACAGAGGCAGAACGGACTCTTCCACCAGACCGCGCACTGCGCGCGCGTCGAGATAAAAATTGAGAAAAAACGTGCAGACGAACACCGCGCAACCGCTCATAACGGCGATTCCGAGCAGCTTCGCCCCGTCGCGTAAACTGACCGTCATATCCGCTCCCCTTGCGCTACCACGCGATTTCGTACGCGGTTTTCTTGACCGCGTTTCGGTAAGTTTCGGAAATTTTTCCGCTGTTCATGCGGATCACCCTGTCGGCAAGCTCGGCAATCCCCGGATTGTGCGTCACCATCACCGCCGTGAACCTGCGTTCCTTTTGCAGCTTTAA
The DNA here is from genome assembly GCA_021768985.1 of Bacillota bacterium. GTDB lineage: Bacteria > Bacillota > Clostridia > Christensenellales > Borkfalkiaceae > Gallimonas. The sequence continues at coordinate 2,755 of JAETTR010000008.1, read as the reverse complement.
CAGATAGTCGAGGACGCTACGCCCCGTCTCTTCGTCGAGCGCGCCCGTCGGTTCGTCCAAAAAGAGCAGCTTCGGGTTTTTCGCCAACGCGCGCGCGATGCTCACCCGCTGTTGCTCCCCGCCCGACAGCTCCGCGGGCTTTCGGTTCCGCTTCTCTTCCAGCCCCACGGCGGCGATTTCCCGCCCGTAGTCGCGGTTTCCCGCAAGGTGCGCGCCGAGCTTTACGTTCCCTTCCACCGTCAGATGCGGCAACAGAAAATATTGCTGAAACACAAACCCTACCGTGCGCTTGCGGAAATCGGTCAGCTGTTTTTCCGTCATCTCCGTCAGCTCCTCGCCGTTCACGTTCACCCTGCCGCCGTCCGCGCGTTCGAGCCCCGAAAGCACGGAGAGCAACGTAGACTTCCCCGATCCCGAAGCCCCGAGCAGAACGGCGAGCTCGCCGTCCCCGATTTCGAGAGAAATTCCCTTCAGCACGGGCGTTCTTCCGTTTTGATAGCTCTTGCATACGTTTTCCGCAACGATCATTTTTTGCTCCCTTTCCGCGCCGTAAGCAACGCGATAAACACTTCCGTTATCATTTTTTCGATTTCCTCCGCCGTAAACCGGCATGCGCCCGTCGCGCACAGCGTGGCGATTCCGTGCGAGTACACCCACAGGTGCCGATACAATCCGTCCGCTTCCGTCTCCGTAACCGAATACGCGGAAACGATCGATTGCAGAATGGCGGCGTAATTCTCGTCCAGCTCGGGCAATATTTCTCCCACCGATTCGGAATGCGCACCCATAAAGAGCAGGCGGAAAAACTGCGGCTCTTCGCACGCAAACCGGATATACGCCTTGCCGACCCCGCGGAACGCGAGCGGTTCCTTTAACCCTTCCAGAACGTAGCGGTTGTAAATATCCCGCACCGCACGGACCGTATCCCGCGTCACCTCTTCCATATTCGCGTAGGTCGTGAACACAGGGCGTGCGGAGCTGCCGAGCCGTGCGCCGAGCTCCCGCGCGGTAACCGCTTCGATCCCCTTTTCCCGCACCAGCCCGATTGCGGCGCGGACAATTTCTTCTTTGGTAAATTTTGCTTTCGGCGGCATAACGTCTCCTTTTTAAAACATCTGTTTTAAAACAATCGATTTATATTATACGCAAAAAAATCCGCCTGTCAAGCGGATTGTAATATATTTAAAAATCGCAGACACACGCCATCGCCCATTCGGTCAGGTTGCGGCGAATCTCCGCCTCATCGAAGAAGTTGCGGTGATCGTATTCCGCGCCGCTTAAATCGTCGCCGCAATAGAGAATCTGCCCCAGCTTTACGCCGCGGAAACGGGCGACCGCCGCCAACGCCGAAGCTTCCATCTCCACCGTGATACAGTTTTCGGCGCGGCGCAACGCAATCTTTTCCTCCGTTTCGCGGTATAAGCCGTCCGTCGTCCAGGTCTTTCCGCGCGTACAGGGAATTCCCTCCCGTTCCAACGATTTTACGATATCGGAAACCGCTTCCCCGTCCGCCTCGATCTCGTACGAGGGCGGCATATAGTGAAAGCTCGTTCCCTCGTCGCGCACCGCGCGCTCCACCGCCACAAGCGCGCCGACGGGGTTCGGCGTAAGCGTGCCCGCCGCGCCGCAGACGACGAATTTCTTCGCGCCCATCGTAATCAGCTCTTCGAGTTGCGCCGCCGCACCCGCCGCGCCGAGAAATCCGCAGACCAACGCGATTTCTTCCCCGCGACAGCGCACGCGGTATACGGGCAAATCGACGGTACACGTACAAATATGCGTCAGAATTTCATTGCCGAATTTTTGCGCGACTGATTCCACGGAAGCATTGGAAAAAGATATCACGCACTTTTCCGGTAAAATTTTCCGTTTCCCGAAATGCTCGGGCGAAAACTTTGCCTCTTCCCGTTCATCGAATTCCGTAACTTTGCCTCTTCCCGTTCATCGAATTCCGTCAACGGAATCGCTTGCCGTTCCATAGTTCTTCTCCCCTATAAAAAAACCGCGGCTGAAACGCTCTGCCGCGGTGAATGATGCCTGGTTTACATGGCGGGTCCGGTCGTCGATGGCGTGTACACGCGCGCCAACAGCTCCTGATTCAGCGCGTATAAGCCCTTTGCGTCATGCCCGTAAAGCTCCATCTTTTTTAGCATATCTTCGGCGTTCTTTTCCTCTTCGCCCTGTTCCTTGATGAACCAGTCGAGGAACTGCATGGTCTTGAAATCCTTGATCGCGAACGCTTCCGCATAAATATTGTTGATCAACGAAGTCACGTACTGCTCGTGCTCCAACCCCGCTTTTAAGGGCGCGGTGGCGTCGGCAAACTTCTTGTCCGGCTTCGCGATCGCATCGAACGTGACGCGGATCCCGTTGTCGATGAGGTATCTGCGCATCATCATGGCGTGATCGCGCTCTTCCTGCGCCTGTACCTCGTACCAATGCTCGAACCCGTCCAGTCCTTCGTCGGCGTAATAATTCGCGAAATCGAGATAGAGATATCCCGAATACAATTCTTTGTTTACCTGCTCGTTGATGAGCTTTGCGATTTTTTCATTTAACATATTCTTAACCTCCGTTTTTCTTTCATTATAGCCGTGTTGTTTCAAAAAAGCAAACGTTTTCAAGAAGTTTCCTCACGGTTCTTTACCGCTCTCTTAATATTTTCGCACTCTCATACGATTAACCCTCATTCCCCCGCTTTGCGGGTACCTTCCCCCTTATTAAGGGGGAAGGTGGATCGCCGTAGGCAAGACGG
>JAETTR010000353.1 GCA_021768985.1 Bacillota bacterium | reverse complement strand
GGGTGCGGAATTTCTCATGTTTTTGCTGTAAATAGAGCTTGCCGGTTCCGTCGGCGGTGAGCACCAGCACCTTTTTCACGTTTTTCACGCCCTGCTCGCGCAATATGTCGTCGAAGAATTCCCGTTGCAGTCCGAGCACTTCCAGATTCTTCTCGTCGTAACTGCCGTTGTCGATGATCACGAGGGGCAGAGAGGTCTGCATCTGCTCATAGTCCTGTTTGGGCAAGGCGGAAAAGGTGCCGTTTGCTTCGTAAAGCGCATAGTCGATGCTGTCGAGGGAAAAATATCCCGCCGAGCGCAACGATTCGATCAGGTCGGAAACGTCGAGATTGTTGCGTTTCAGCTGATAATCGTCGATGCCGTTTTTATTGATCACGACGCTCGGTTTGCCGCTGATCAGCCCTTTTAACGGTTTGATTTTCAGATCGAGCAGGGTCATGATTTCATGCAGCACGAAAATCGTGACCACGGCGATGATTCCGTACAGGAGGGGAATCGAAGCGTCCGCCATGGGAATGCAGGCGAGTTCGGCGATCAGCAGGGTGATTACGAGCTCGAAGGGTTGCATTTCGCCGATTTGCCGTTTTCCCATCAGCCGCATAATAACAAGCAGGACGATAAAAATAATCGCCGTGCGGATCATAACGAGTAACATAATAAAAGTATTTTGATTTTGCGGAAAAGTATGTAATTTCGGTTGACAAAACGTGTGAAATCGCATAATATAAATGCGAAGAGTAGCCAAGGCGCGTTAAGTGTTGCGAAACGGGACGTTGTTCGCAAACGAAAGGGGAATCCCTGCGGTGCCGCGGCGCGTCCGCTCGATTTACGCAAATATTCAGGCGTTTTCATTCTGCGGACCTCTCCGAAAAACGGGAGGTTTTTTATTATGTCCGAAAACTCGCAAACTGTAACCCGCGCTCCGCTCTGGAAGCGCATCTTCTTCTCCGAACTCGTGATCGGCGCGTCGCGCGCCCGTAAACTCGCCTATCTGGGCGTGCTTACGGCAATGTGCATCATTGCGAACATGTTCCTCGAATTTAAAATGTTCGACACGCAGTTCTCGGTCACTATCTTCGTCTCCGTACTCACGGGCATGCTGGCGGGACCGCTGTACGGATTCGTCGCGTCCTTTCTCGGCGACTTTCTGGGATACGTGGTTTCGAGCTGGGGATTTATTTATATGCCCTGGGTGGCGCTCTCCGTTTCGACGATGGCGTTTCTTGCGGGCATGATCATGAACTGTCTGCGTTTCAGATTCCGCGGCGGACTGTACGTAAAGCTTGCGATCATCTGCGTGCTCACCTTCTTTTTATGCACGATCGGCATCAACAGCACGGGCTTCTATTTTTACAACAAGGGCATGGGCTTCTCCACCGCGGTCATCGACTACGTTTCGTCGCGGTTCGGGAGCGGCGTTACCTTCTTCGGGTATTGCTGTTACCGAATGCTGTTCAAGTTACAAATTTTAAACAGTATCTTTAACTACGCGTTGCTGTTTATCGCCGT
>JAETTR010000352.1 GCA_021768985.1 Bacillota bacterium | reverse complement strand
CGATTAGTTTTTCCGCAGGCAAAACGTATTCGTCCGCATTGCCGTTATCCGCATAAAACAAATACCGCAAATTCGTAATTAGGTTATCGTAGCTGTTGATATATGCGTTGTCGCCCGTTTTATTGCTGAAATAGGGGTTGAACGCATAATACCCGCCAAACGGCGCCATATCCGTATCGTCGCGTAAATTTTCTGCCGCCTTCGTCGCTATAAGCGAATATTTGAAAGCGGCTTTTTCGTATTCTTCCTGACTGTCGCCGCCAACGTATTGATTGAGAAGCGGCAGAACGGCATCGTAAATCGTTTTATTTCCCGTTACGTAAATAGGCGCGGTGTAGGCGTTCAGCCACGTTGCGTGTACGCCCGTCATTTCCCCGTATTCCGATATGATTTCGTTCGGCACGGAAAAATATACGGAATGTATCGTATCTCTTGTATACCCGTCTGCGTGCGTGCCTTTCGGTCGCCAATAGGTGGAGCGCACGTCCAAAGAAAGAAATTTATCGAAGCCGTCAACCTTACAGGAAAGCGTATCGCTTTCGGCAAGCTCCGAGCCGTAACCGAGCGCGTAACCCGTATATGTGTAGGTCTGCGCGCAGGGGTATTCCGTTACGTTGTCTTTTACGGATATTTCTATTCCCGATACGTTATATACGCGCTCGTTTTTCTGCATTGCCGCAAGCATTTCCGCTTTCTCGCTTTCCGTCATTCGTATCTTGAACTTATAAAAACGTCCTTCATAGCCCGCCGCGACCGAATAATTGAGAAATTCCAAAACGTATTTTGTATATTGCGGCTTGTCGGCATAGGTAAGCTGTATTTTGTTGCGCTCCGTCTGCGTATCTATCGCTTTGTCTTGCGGGTTATAAAGATAGATATATAAGCCGTAGTCGCCTTGCTTGTCTGCATAGTAAGAATAACAAAACTCCGTGAAAGAGATAACCTGCGGTTGCCCGTTTTCCTTGTGCGGATAGTCCGATAAATCGAACGGCTTGCCGCCGATTGTAGAACCGTTGAGGTTATCCAAAACGTTCGTGCTTTCATAAGCCGCCCGCACGCCCGCTTCGGCACGGGCGCACAGATTTTTCTGCCCGCCGAACGCCGTAATACAGAACAACGCCGTTAAAAGCCATATTCCGATTGTTTGAAAAAATTTTGTTCTCATGCCGTATCACCCGCCCCGAAAACAATTTGCGTTTTGTCAAGCCCGATTTCCGTAACGCCCGCGTTTAATAGCGCGATTGCAAGTTTATATTTTATCTTTCCGTTATAGGACGCAACCTCTATGAAAAAGGGGTACGGATTGGTTTTGTCTGCCGCTTCGGGCAAACAAATTTCCTTGCCCGCATACGCTTTTTCAAGCACCGCTTGAATGGTGGGAAAGTCGGGCGTGCGGATCGTGAAGCTCGCCGTATCTTTTTTTAACTCAAACGCCGTGTTCAGATTTTCCGTTTTGGAAAATTTCACGGGTTGCCCGTCTGCCGTAAACTCAAAATCTTTTTGTGCGTTCGGC
>JAETTR010000351.1 GCA_021768985.1 Bacillota bacterium | reverse complement strand
GTATACGATCGGGTTGCAAAAGAGCAAGCCTACGATCAACCAGTCGTCGAAAAAACTCTTTAACATTCCCGGCAACGTGCCCAATCCCGTGGATATGCCCAATTTCTGCTATTTCAGCGAGCGGTGCACCTGCCGCGAGGAAAAGTGCAAGGGCGATTATCCCGGCATGGTGCAGGTAAGCCCCACCCATTGGGTCGCCTGCCATCTTTACAGCGAGGAGGCGAAGGATGAGCGCTAAAAAAGAAACGCCCGAAATCAAAGCGGAACCCGCGGTAAAGGCGCATGAAACCGCGCAGGCGGAGCTCGGCGCGGAAGAGTTGGTGGAAACCGCAACCGCTCCCGCCGTTTCGGAACCGGTTGCCGAAGAGGGGGGCGAGTTCGCGGGATTCGACGACGCCGCCGAGGCGGAGAAGGAACGGGAGGCGCGCGACAAAGCCGCGGAGGCGGACTTTTTGCTTCCGCCCGATCCCGAAGCGCTTCTGGAAGTGCGCCATTTAAAGAAATATTTCATTTTGAGCAAGACGATTTCGGGCAAGCCCAAATCCGTTCTGCGCGCGGTGGACGACGTGTCCTTCAAGCTGAAAGCGGGCGAAACGCTCGGCATTGTCGGCGAGTCCGGTTGCGGCAAAACGACGCTTGGCAGAACGATTTTAAAGCTGCACCAGCCCACGAGCGGGCAGGTCTTTTTCGAGGGCGAGGACATCGCGCGGTACAAGCCCAAGCAGATGCGTCCTCTCCGCACGAAGATGCAGATCATTTTCCAGGATCCGTATTCTTCCCTGCCGCCCCGCAGTACGGTGGGCGGAATTCTTTCCGAGCCCGTCAAGGTGCATAAAATCGTGCCCAAGGACCAGATCAAGGAATACGTGCTTCAGATCATGGAAAAGTGCGGACTCCGCGATTACTATTACGAACGCTATCCCCACGAGTTTTCGGGCGGACAGCGCCAGCGTATCTGCATCGCGCGCGCGCTTACCGTCAATCCCAAGCTCGTCATCTGCGACGAGCCCGTTTCCGCGCTCGACGTGTCCATTCAGGCGCAGATCATCAACCTGTTAAAGGGCTTGCAGGAGAAAATGGGATTCACCTATCTTTTCATCTCGCACGATCTTTCGGTGGTGAAGCATATTTCGGATAAGGTGGGGGTCATGTACCTCGGCTCCATGGTGGAGTTCGGCGACAAGGACAGAATTTTCGACAACCCGCTCCATCCGTATACGCAGACGCTGTTTTCGGCGGTGCCCAATCCGAATCCCGATGAGAAGATGAACCGCATCGTATTGAACGGCGATATCCCTTCGCCTGCCAATCCGCCCTCGGGGTGCAAGTTCCACACCCGTTGCCCCAAAGCGATGGAGATCTGTTCGCATATCGCACCCGTCTATAAGGAATACGAACCGGGGCACTTTGCGGCGTGCCATTGCTACTCGCAGGAGACGGACGGCGAATGAGCAAGCGGAAGAACAAGGGCAAAAACAAGCTGAAACAGCGGAAAGAGCCGAAGGAGAAGGTCGTC
>JAETTR010000350.1 GCA_021768985.1 Bacillota bacterium | reverse complement strand
GAGCAAAACGCTCTCCTTTACCGGAAAGGCGCTGAATGTCGCGATCGGCGTTGCGCGTCTCGGTAGCGAAGCATATGCCACGGGGTTCATGTACAACGAGAACGGCAGCATGTTCGAACGCGCGTTGGATAAAGAGGGAGTGCCTTTCTCCTTTGTCTGGAATAACGGACGCGTACGCGAAAATTACAAGTGTATCGACAAACGCTCTATGCTTACCGAAATCAACGACGTCGGCGAGCAGGTCGGGCCGGAAAAACTGATGGAACTGTTACAAATAATTCGCACGACGTCTTCGCGCGCGGACGTGACCGTCATCTCGGGCGGATTGCCCAAAGACGTTTCGCCCGATTATTACCGCGATCTGTTCCGCGCGGTCGATTCCCGTTCGCTTCGGATCGCCGACGCGGAAGGGGCGAAGATGTTCGCCGCACTCGACGCGGGAATCGATCTCGTAAAGCCCAACCTCGAAGAGTTGGAGGAAACGCTCGGTCGGGAATTCCACGACAAAGCGGATATGCTGGCGGGCTGTAAAGAGCTTCTGGACCGCGGCGCAAAGACGGTATTGCTTTCCCTGGGGAAGGACGGCGCGATCATTACGAACGGGAACAAAAACTACTACTGCAAAAGCATTAACGTGGCGGTCAATTCCACCGTCGGCGCGGGGGACGGCATGGTGGCGGCTGCGGCTACCATGTTACAGCGCGGCGCGGAGCTTCCCGATATTTTGCGCGCAGGCGTCGCCGCGGGCACCGCGACCGTTACTACGTTCGGCACGATCTCCTTTACGAAACAAAAATACGAAGAGATCTTCGAGAGCCTGAACGTAACGGAGTTTGCATGACGTTGCCCGAAATGTCCGCGATCAGAAGCGATCGCGAAGTGGAAGCCATCATGGAAATGTCCGAAAAGCAGATCGAAGCGCTCGGGTTTACCGAACATTCCAGACGCCATTCCGGAATCGTCAGTAAATGGTCGGGCGAAGTGCTTCGCGCGCTCGGAAAAAGCGAAGAGAGGATCCGCCTTGCGGAAATCGCGGGTTATCTCCACGATATCGGCAACTGCGTGAACCGTAAGGACCACGCGCAGAGCGGCGCGATTCTCGCATAACGCATTCTGACCCGTTTGGGCATGACCGCGCACGACGCGGCGGACGTCATGATGGCGATCGGCAATCACGACGAGCAGTACGGTTTGCCCGTATCGGATATTTCCTCGGCGTTGATTATCGCCGACAAAGCGGACGTGCACAAGAGCCGCGTCAAAAAGCCGATCGCAAACGTTTATACGGCGAATATTCACGACCGCGTCAATCTTGCCGCCGAGCGCAGTTATCTTACGGTGGATAAGGAAAAGGCGCTGATTACCTTGAACATCGAAATCGATACGGATATCTGTTCCGTAATGGATTATTTCGAAATTTATTTCGGAAGAATGCAACTCAGCCGTCGCGCCGCCGAGTTTTTGGGTTGCAAATTTTCGCTCGTCATCAACGGTACCGCGTTATTGTAACCGAGCGATTCGCCGT
>JAETTR010000349.1 GCA_021768985.1 Bacillota bacterium | reverse complement strand
GTTAAGCGGACGGCTTTCTTTCGATTCCGCAATCACGAACGCCGTCGACTATACGGGTGCAAGCGTGAAGATCGGCGTGTATTCCGCAACGGTGAGCGCCGACGGGAGTTGGACGGCAGAAGTTCCTTACGATACTTATACCGTTACCGCAACGCACCCGTGGTTTGTAACCAAAACGGTTGAAAGCTTCACCGTAGGAGAAAATACTGCCGCTCCCGAGATTGTATTCGATATGTTCAGCGCGCACGGCAGTGAAGGCGCTACCGATTCCGCTTTTGCTTACGACATGGAAAACAGTGCGTATCAGGTAGGCGGAAGCAAGCCGAGAACGGGGAATGCGAGAATCGATTTCGACGCGACGACCGTCAAGGCGGGCGAGGAGTTTGTGTTTAAAACGGACCTGTTATACTCGACCAACACAAAATCACCTTGGAAATGCGGACTTACAATCAAAGACGGCGACAATTTCAAGAACGGCGTGTCGTTAGGCTTGTTGCTTGCAAGCGACGGAACGGGCAGATTCATCGGTTACGAAAAATTCGATCAGGGCGATCCGTCCAAATACGAGCCGGGCGTGGCGAATTTAACGTGCAGCGACCAAGGGCTAAAGTTCGGCGTCGTTCCCGATTTGCCTTCAACCTTCGGCGAGAAAAAGATCACGCTGACCTTTTTGCGCAAAAAAGCAGGCGAAGAACTCAAATGGTATATGATTGCCGAGTGGGACAGCACGGGCGACGGAATTGCCGACAAACGGTTTGTACGCGAGCCTTCGACCACGAAAACATCGTCTGCTTCGGCGTCTATGGCGGAACTTTTAAAAAATCTCGATAACAGCGATTTCAGCTTGGGGCTTGGAATAGGTCCCGAGGAGAGCGACGGCATAACGAAGTGGGGCAACGTGTACTTTGCAACGGGAGAAGGGGTTGCGGCTAACGTCGATTTAAAGAGCGATACGGGCGAAAGCGCCAAGGTGCAGGCGGTTATCGACGAAATTAACGCCCTGCCTGCGGAGAGCGAGCTTACCCTTGATAATACGTCTGCCGTTGAAACGGCGCGTAACAGCTATAATGCGCTTGCGGAAATTTATCGGTCGGACATCACCAATTACGAGAAGTTGACGGCGGCAGAGGCGGTTATGGCGGTGTTACAACAAATTGATGCGCTTGAACCCGCATTTACGTCAGGCTCTTCAATGACGACGGACGACAGTTATACGCCCGAAATCAATAATTACATGGTAGACGGCGTAACGGAATTGGTTGTCTATTCTGTTAAGGAAACGGATAATACGGCGGGCGCGGCTTTGGAAAACGGTACGGTTACCGTGCAGTCGGCGGGCGAGTTTACCGTGGTGGCGACGATTACCTACACGGGCTACAATGCTACGCAATCGGCAGAGCAGACGGTCGTTGCGGTCAACCCCGAAGCGCCCACCCGCGAGTTAAGCGGACGGCTTTCTTTCGATTCCGCAATCACGAACGCCGTCGACTATACGGGTGCAAGCGTGAAGATCGGCGTGTATTCCGCAACGGTG
>JAETTR010000348.1 GCA_021768985.1 Bacillota bacterium | reverse complement strand
TTTCCATATATTGCAAATATAATCCCTGCTGAATTTGTGATTAAATCTTTAAATTTTCTTCATGAAATAAGGGGCTGTCTAAAAACTCGCTTACTGTCATTCCGAATCCGTTAGCAATTAAAATCGTAGTCGATAACAGATTATCTTTTACGGTTTCATGCATGATATTTTTTAGCGTGGAATGGGGTACGCCGCTTTCCATTGCGAGTTGATATCGCGTTATGTGCTTCTTATCTAATAGTTCTTTGATTCGCAATGCCAAAGCGTGATTTACGGAATTCATATTGACCTCTGGTGGGGATACGTTATTTTTCGTCTGAAAGCGTGCGGAGCAGATCAAAGACTATTTTCTTTTTGTCTGCCGGTACTTTCGAAAATAATTCCAATAACAAAATTTGTTCCTCGTCAAGTTCGTCCTCGTCGATTCCGCTATAGAATTCAGATAAAGAGATGTCGAACGCTGCACAGACCAATTCGATGGAATTTCTATCGGGAGTGTAATGTTTTTCGTTGAACCAATCATATACGGTTGTCGGATAAAATCCCGCCATTTTAGCAAGTTTATACTTTGTCCAGTTTTTCTTTGCTAAAAGTTCTTCGATTCTGTCGTGTATGGTCATAATTAATACCCACCTAATAATTGTTAGCAATAATATTCTATAATGGTTGACACAGATAATATTCAGTTTACAATGTAATAAAATATTATTGGTAACATGTAAAAAGCTGCTTTTAATGAGTATTATATAAAAAGAACTGAACGCAATAGAAAAGCCCGCCCTGCGTGAAAACGCAGGGCGGGCTTTTTAACCGTATTTTACGCTTTGTTTGCGGAGCCGAGCACGTCGATGATCTTGTGCTTGACCATTTCCTTCATGTTCGTGCGCGCGTCGGTGAGATACTGACGGGGATCGAAGTGGGAAGGGTTCTCGACGAAGTGCTTGCGGATCGCCGCCGTGAAGGCAACGCGCAGATCGCTGTCGATGTTGATTTTGCAGACAGCGAGCTTCGCCGCTTTTTTCAGTTCGCTTTCGGGAATGCCGATCGCGTTGGGCATTTCGCCGCCGAACTTGTTGACGATCGCAACCTGATCCTGCGGAACGGAAGAAGCGCCGTGCAGAACGATGGGGAATCCGGGAAGGCGCTTGCCGATTTCTTCGAGAATGTCGATGCGCAGTTTGGGATCCTGACCGGGCTTGAACTTATATGCGCCGTGGCTGGTGCCGATCGCGATCGCAAGGGAATCGATTCCCGTCTTGGAGGTGAACTCCTCCACTTCGTCGGGGGAGGTGAACATGGCGTCCTTCGATTCCACCTTCACGTCGTCCTCCACGCCCGCGAGCTTACCGAGCTCGGCTTCCACCACCACGCCGTGGTCGTGCGCGTATTCGACGACCTTCTTGGTAACGGCGATGTTCTCGTCCCAGGGTTTGGACGAAGCGTCGATCATAACGGAGGTAAAGCCGCCGTCGATCGAAGCTTTGCAGATTTCGAAATCCGCGCCGTGGTCGAGGTGCATTGCGATGGGAATATC
>JAETTR010000007.1 GCA_021768985.1 Bacillota bacterium | reverse complement strand
GGAAGCGAACAACCAGCTCGTGATTCAGTATATCTCGAACGAAGCCGCCGCGCGGATCCAGCAGAAAATAGACGGCAACGAAATCGACGAAGCCGTCGAAGTCGCAAAATACGTGGTTGCGGTAAAGGATCAACCCGTTTATTCGAACAGTCCGATCCCCTCTACGCTCAACCCCGATACGAACAACGGCGGACCTAACAACAACAATACGGCGATCATCATTATTTCGGTCGTCTGCGGCGTTGTCGTAGTCGCGGCGGTTGCGACGGCGGTCGTGCTCGTCCTGCGCAAAAAGAAAAACTGATCGTTCCTTCAACGGAAAGAGCGGGAATTGAAATTCAATTCCCGCTCTTTTTTTATTCCGCCGCGAATCACACGATCCGGATCTGTCTTTCGCTCTCCACGACGCTCACCTTGCCCGCGTCGGGCGCGAGATACACCTTCCCGCTCATCGGGCGTTCGCATTTCACGTAGAGCGTTTCCTCTCCCGCTTTGCACTTCAAAAATTTTTCTTCGCCGTAATCGAGCGTTTCGACCGCCTCCGCCTCGATCCCGCTCTCGGCGACCGCCAACCCGTAAGGATCCCATTCGTAACGGTATACGGAATTATACACCTTTCTGCCCGAGGTCGCGGCAAACATTTTCCGATAGACCTCGGCGGGCACTTCGACCTTCGTTCCGTTGATCGAAAAATAATAGTGCGTTTCCTTCGCGCCGTCGATCTTCCGTTTTTCGGCGACGAACGTGCCGCTTAATGCGTTAACGAGCGGCATGGGAGAAACTTCGGTACCGCCGACCTTGACGATGAGCTTTTTAAAATCGAGCCCGATCGTCGTTTCACCCTTTTCCCGAACTTCGTCCGAAAGCGCGTAGAGCCGCCCGCCGTTCACATCGAGCGAAACCAGAAAGCGTCCGTTGATCTCTTCGCAACCGATCACGTTCGCCTTGACCGCGCCGCCGAATCCGACCGCCGAAACGGGGATCAGCAGTTCGCCCTTGCCGTCCCCGCAGGCGACGGCGTCCGGAAGGCTCACCGTGTTCCCGAGGAAGGTCAGATTGCCCTCCCTGACCGTGCAGTCCAGATAGTTGTATTCGGGAATGCGGGGCATGATGCTCTCTTCGGTGTCGAGATCGAACAGATGAATCGCTTCGAGATTGAGCGCGGCTTCGTACACCGCGTCGGGCTGATACTCCTTGAACCCCGCGCTCTTGATGATCACGCGCGTGTTCGTTTCCTCGAAACCGTCGCCGTTCATGTTGATATCGCCGTAGACGAGCGTTTCCGTTCCCAGCTCTTCCGAATGGGAGATCCTGACTTTGATCTTCGCCTTGCTCGCCTTCACCTGCTCTTCGTCCAGCGAGACGTCCTCGGCGCGGAACCCGATATAGACGGTCTTTGTGCCGTCGAGATACTGCGGCGTCGTTTTCATCAGCATGGAATAGGGCACGGTGATTTTCGCGTCCGACCATTTAAAAGCAATCACGACCTCGTCGCCCTCCTTTTTCAGAGTGCCCTGAAAGAAGTTCATCTGCGGCGTTCCGATAAACCCCGCGACGAACTTATTGGCGGGATAGCGGTACAGGTTTTTGGGCGTGTCGATCTGCTTGACGAAGCCGTCCTTCATGACCACGATGCGCGTGCCCATCGTCATAGCCTCGACCTGATCGTGCGTGACGTAGATGAACGTCGTCTGTAACTTTTTGTGCAGCTTGACGATTTCGCTGCGCATCTGGGTGCGCAGTTTCGCATCGAGATTGGACAAGGGTTCGTCCAACAGCATGACTTTGGGGTGTCTGACGATCGCGCGGCCCAGCGCGACGCGCTGTCTTTGCCCGCCCGACATTTCCTTGGGCTTGCGCTTTAAATACTCGGTGATTCCGAGGATCTCCGCCGCCTCGTTCACCTTGGCGGTCAGCTCCTGCTTGTTGTAGCGGCGCATGACGGGAATCTCCCTGCCGTCTTTGTCGAGTACGGGATTCCCCTCTTTATCACGCTTGACATCGGGAATCTTGCGCATCCGAAGCCCGAACGCGATGTTCTCGAAAATCGTCATATGCGGATACAGCGCGTAGTTCTGGAACACCATGGCGATATCCCGATCCTTGGGCTCCATGCCGTTGACGACCGTATCGCCGATCATCAATTCCCCCGCGGTGATCTCTTCCAGCCCCGCAATCATGCGCAGCGTGGTGGATTTTCCGCAGCCCGAAGGTCCGACGAACACGATAAACTCTTTGTCCGCGATCTGCATGTTAAAGTCGTTTACCGCTTTCGCGCCGTTGGGATAGACTTTATAAATGTGCTTTAAACTTAAATTTGCCATAACTGAATTTCCCCTTTTATTCTTTCACTGCGCCCGCGGCCATGCCGTTGATCATATATTTCACAAGACAGAAATACAGAACGATAATCGGGATCGCGATAAAGATCGAGCCCGCCGCAAACCGCGCGAATTCCGTTTCGCCGAGCGACATCAGCCCGACCGCAACGGTGTACAGATTTTTGTCGATTAAGAGCATTTTCGGCAGAATGAAATCCGACCAGGGCCAGGTGAACGCCGTCAGCGCCGTGTAGACGAGAATGGGCTTCGAAAGCGGCAGAATGAATTTTACGAACACCGTGAAGTTGGAAGCACCGTCTATGCGTGCCGCCTCGTCGATCGAATAAGGGATCGTATCGAAAAATCCCTTCTGCACCATATACCCCATGGGCGCCTGCGCCGAATATATGAGAATGAGCCCCCAATGCTGATTGATCAGATTGAACTGGGTCATCATGAGATACACGGCGATCGTGCCCATGAACGACGGGAACATGCCCAGAACGAGCGTCGTTTTCATCATCGCTTTTCTGGACTTGAAGCGGAACCGCGACATGCAGTACGCGGTGAGTATGGTGAGCACCGTTCCGATAATACAGCTCATCGACGCAATGAACAGCGTGTTCAAAAACCACTTGGGATAGTCGTACATGACCGTATCGGTGAATAGCGTTCTGAACGCGTCGAACCCGTACTCCGCGGGGAAGAATCCGTCGAAGGAATAGATGGACCCCGATTTGGAAAAGGACGCCAGAACCAACCACATGCACGGGAAAAAGAACACGAACGCCACGACGACGAGAATGCAATAGGTGATCAGAATGTTGAGCACTTTTTGGGTCTTTGCTTTTGCGACTTTCATTTTTGCCTGATTCATCTGAACGTTTCCTCCTGTTTATACGACGGCGACAGCACGTAAACCGCGAGCGAAATCACCGAAGTGATGATGAAAATGACAAGGCTGATCGCCGCGCCGATCGAATAATAGTTGTTGTCGATTGACATACGGTACAGCCAGTTGATCAGAAGGTCCGTATCGCTTGCAAGGAAGTAACCGTCTATATTCAGCCCGTCGCGCAGGAAATAGAAAATTCCGAAGTTGTTGAAATTGCCTATGAACTGCGTGATCAAGACGGGCGTGGTCGCGAACAGAACATACGGAAGGGTAATTTTAATAAACTGCTTCCACGCGCTCGCGCCGTCCACCCGCGCCGCTTCGTACAGGTCGGTGTTGACGTTGGACAGGATTCCCGTCGCCAGAAGCATGGTCGAAGGAATGCTGATCCAGGCGTTCACGCCCAACCCGATAAACCTCGCGGACCACTTCGCGTCGAGCCCGAGAAAGCCCACCGCTTCCCCGCCGCCTTGCTGAATGTAGTAATTGATCGGTCCGCCGTACGAGAACATGAACTTGAACCCGAGCAGGGTGATAAATCCCGGTATCGCGTAAGCGAGTATGGGGAACGCCCGCCAGATCGCCTTGCCCTTCACGCACGCCTTGTTCAGAAGCAGCGCAAGCCCGAGCCCCGCGAGATAGTTCAGCGCCGTGGACATGACCGCCCAGAGCATATTCCAGCCGAATATCTTAAAGAAGGTCGGCGCGAACTGCCCCAGCGTGAGAATTTTTCTGAAATTTTCCAGCCCCACCCAGCTGACGAGCGCAGGCGGAACGATCGTGTCGCCGTAATTGGTGAACGCAATAAGGATCATGAACACGATCGGCAGAATACTGAACACGCATACGCCTATCACGGGCAATGCGAGCGCCGTTTTATGAAAGGACTTATCCAGAAGCGCGCCCGCTTCCTCCCGAAACGCGGCGGGCTCCTTCAACGTGTCGACCGCGCATTGAATGCGGTAGGCGTCTTTGACGTTGGCGATATAGATCGCGATATAGAGCACGATCATGAAAATCGCGAGAATGCCCATGATCAGCATCACGACCGAGTTGTCGCCCTCGACGCCGTACCAGGCGTTTCCCTCGCGCGTACCCAGCGTAAAGAATCCGAACAGATCGGTCGCGCCCGTCAGGATAAAGTAGGTGACGAACGCAATCTGCACGAACAGAAACATGGCGCCCTTCGCCCACTGTCTGTATAAGAGCTGCCCGAGCCCCATGACCGCCATGGAAGCCGTCACCTTGCCGTTTCCCTGCGACAAAATCTCTTTCGCGCCCGCGAAGCGCGCCGAGAGCTTTTTCGGAAGGGCTTTCAGCTTCTCCGACAGCGTCTTGAAAAAGTTTTTACATTTCGCAATCGCTTTCATTTCTCTCCCCCTTTACGCGCCGCCCAGCGTGTGTATCGCCGCATAGATCTGACTGTCCACGTTGGCGATGCCCTTTTTCAGAGCGTCGTCTGTCACGTAGGCGTTTTTGCCCGTCAGAGCGTCGTCCGCGAGCACCGCGCAATAGGTCTGCAACGGCGTCCATACCTGCGCCAACGCTCTCACGCTCGGCATGACGTATATCGTGCCGTCGGCGAGATTCTCGTTGATGGTCGCGTTAAGCCCGCCGAGCGTTTCTGCAAGATCGCCCCGCGCGGGCGATATCCCCAACAGCTCCGCCCTGCGATTGATCATGTTGTAAGACGTGGCGAAATTCACGAACGCAAGCGCGGCGTTCGGCGCTTTGGTGTAGGAGCTGATCGCGTAACCGTTCACGCCTCCCATCACCGTCATCTCCCTGAATCCTTGGCTTTCGTCCTCCAGATCGCCGCTGACGGGCAGCTTCGGCACCGAAGTCATCACCAGATTTTCCTTTGCGTACTCTTCGGTATATCCCGCGAGCACCATCTCTTTCAGGAACATCGTGTAGACGTCGGGCGTCGTCATCGTCGCGAAATACGCCCCCTGCGCCATTCTCGAATAGGAGTTTTTCGTGATCGTGTCCTCCGTGCATTCGAGGTTCATCACCGACGCAAGCTGACGGATGATCTTCCCGCCGAGATAGCCGTCGTTCTTCGAAAACCCGACGTCCGTCGTGTCCTTTCCGTCCTCCCCGCCGAATACGTAACCGCCGTACGAAAAGAAATAACCGGACGCGAAATAACCGTCGTTGAGCGACTTCATGTACCCGTATTTGCTCCCCGCGCTCTGCTGACGGATCAACTGCGAATAGCGGTACAAATCGCACCAGTTCTCGATCATATCCGGAACGCCGTTGCGATCGTCGTCCCATTCCGTTTCCCAGTTCTCGGGCAACAGGTCTTTGCGGTAATACAACAGCGGCTGCTGAATGTTCACGGGCACGCCGCAAACGAACTCCTGCGTGTCGATCGTCACTTTGTAAGCGTCCCACGCGTTGTCGTCCACGTGCGCGTAACAGTCGAGCTTTTCCACGGGAACGGGCAGGATATGCTTCCGCGTTCCGTCCACGTACTTCATCAGCGCGTCGTTCGCCTGATACAGCACGTCGGGTCCGTACCCGTACGGTCCGCCCATTTCCAGATCGGTATACTGATCCATATTCGCGTCGACGGCGACGATCCCGTACCCGGCGTATTCCTTGTTGAACGCTTCCAGAAGCTCTTTCAGATAGCCCTGTTCCTTTGCCGTATCGTTTTCGAGAATGCGCAGCGTGACGTTCCGTTCGAGCTCGCCCGTAAACTTTTCGCTGCCTTCCGCCGCCACGCCCGCGGCGATCACGCCGAGAAATCCCATGAGGAGAATCAGCGCGAGAATCACCGCCGCATGAGCAATGATTGCCGGCAATGTCTTTTTCATCTTTCCCTCCTTTCCTTTATTTCGTTCCGGCGGTAAACCCGCCGCCCTCCGCGATCGTGAGCAGGTATTTCCCGCGCTCCACGATCAGCATTCCGTTTTCCGCGCGGATCCCGACCTCTGCGCGGGCAAAATCGGGCGAACGCTTCAAAGCCGTCAATTCCTTGATCAGCGATTTCACGTCGCCGTCCTCGCGCTCCGCTTCCCAGTCGAACGTTCTCCTGCAATCGGGGTCGTACCCGCCCTCCATCGCGTTTTCCGTGCCGTAGTAGATGCAGGGCGAACCGGGGAAGAAATACAGCAGCGCGAGCGCGCTTTTCAGCTTGGCTTTATCCCCGCCGACCCGCGTCAGGAACCGATGCGTGTCGTGCGTATCCAGCAGATTCAGCATCATATCGTTTACGGGATCGGAATTCCGCATCAGAATTTCGTTGAGCTTATCCGCAAAGCTTTTCGTATCGAATCTCCCGAACGCGTAAAAATCGAGACAAGCCTTCGTAAACGCGTAATTCATGATCGAATCGAACTGATCTCCGCCCAGATACCCGCTTGCGTCGTGCCAGTTTTCGCCGATCAGCACGCAATCGGGCTTCGCCCGCTTCACCGCCCGCCTGAACTGCCGCCAGAAATCGTGCGAAACCTCGTCCGAAACGTCCAGCCGCCAGCCGTCGATATCGAACTCCCTGATCCAATAGGTGGCGATCCCGATCAGATAGTCGCACACCTCGGGATTAGAGGTGTTGAACTTCGGCATGTACGAACAGGCGGCGAACGTTTCGTATTCGAGCGGATCGTCGTTGGAAATCACGAACCAATCGTAATACGCGGACTTCTTTCCCTTTTTCAGCACGTCCTGAAACTGGCTCAAATTCTCGCTGCAATGGTTGAACACCGCGTCCAGCACGATCTTCATTCCCATAGCGTGCGCACGTTCGATCAATTCCCGCAGCTGCGCTTTGTCGCCGAACTGCTCGTCTATTTCGTAATAATCGCTGATGTCGTACTTGTGATTGGATACCGACTTGAAAACGGGCGTCAGATAGAGCGCGTTGATTCCCAACCCGTTCAGATAGGACAGCTTTTGCGTGATCCCTTTCAGATCCCCGCCCGCAAAGCTCTTGGGGTTCGGAATCTCCCCCCATTTCAAATTGACGTACGCTTTTTCCTTGTCGGGATTCCCGTTCCGGAACCGATCCACGAAGATCTGATAAAAGGTTGCCGTTTGCATCCATTCGATCGGCTTCATCAGGTCGCATTCGTTGATGTACGCGTACTGGAAACAATTGTAATAGCTCAGCTCGAAATCGTATTCTTCGGTCAGTCCGTCCTCCGAATAGTAGTATATACGGTTCCCGCGCGTCATCCGGAACACGTAAACGAACCTCGAATCGGTAATGCGGAGCGTTGCGGTATAATAGGCGAACAGTCTGTCCGTATACTTCCGTTCCATTTTTGCCGTTTTCTGCTCGGTCGCATACGTATACTTTCCGCCGTACACCACTTCGACGCGGTCGGGAGCGTCCGATTTCGAGATCCTCAGCCGCAGACAGACCGTATTTCTATCCAACGCATAACAAAATTTCGATTCCGGATAATGCAAAATTGCCTTTTCGTCCATAGCAATCCTCTTTCATATTGACATTTTAAATTTCAGTTGTTATAATATTTTGTATGGGAAAACGAGTTACAATCTACGATATCGCCAAAGAGGCGGGCGTTTCCGCCGCCACCGTATCGTACGTTCTGAACAATACCGAAGGGCAGAGCATCAGCGAAGAAACGAAGAATAAGATCTGGCACGTAATCAATATGCTCAACTATAAGCCCAACGTATTCGCCAAAAATCTGCGCTCCGCTTCCAATTCGAAGCTGGTCGCCGTATGCACAAAGCAACAGGGCTATCTCGAAAAGGCGGATTTCGTCAACTTTCTCGAAGAGCTCTCCGCGTCTTTGCGCGAAAATTTCGATATCATTTTCTGCACGCCGCCCTTCAAGCGCGTTTCGAACGCCGACGCGATTATCGCGTTCAACGTGGATAAAGACACCTTCTACGAAATCGGCAACCGGAACTACATTCCGCTCATCTCGGTAAACTGCCTCGTGGAGGACAAGCTGTTCTTCCAGATTTCGGCGGATTACGCGAAGCTGAAACAAAAAGCCGACGACTATTTCCAAGGCGAATTCGCCTTCGTCTGTCTGAATCCCGCCGACGGGGCGTTGAAAGAACAGATTTCAAGTACGTTCAAACGCGTGGTTTTCGTCGAAAACGGGAAGGACCTGAACGGGATTTCCGCAAAAAATCTTTTTACCGTAAACGGAATCGTCGCCGAATTCTTTCAGTCCAAGGACGTAAACCTGCTGTACGAACCGATCTACGCTCCCGTCTGCCGGCAAGCCGCCGACTGCGTGTACAAAGCGCTCAGCCGCGAGCCCTTCGATATCCACTCCTACAAAGTCTGAAAAACAATAACGGGCGTTCTTTACGGAACGCCCGTTATTTTTGCTTGCTTCGGGCGGATTGTATTACGCGTTTGCCTGATAGATATTCAGCACGCCCGTTTTCGCATTGTAAGACAGCTTATACGTTCCCGCCGTCGTACACTGGAAGTTGTATTGGTTTGCCGAAGTGAACTCGGAGGTAACCCCTTCCGTTCCGCCTGCCGCAACGCCTACCCAACGATGGGTTTGCCCGTCGCCGGCAACCGCGCCTTCGGGGAACACGCGAAGCCCGAATTGCACGTCTTTCGCAATCGCGAGCGTCAATTCATAAACGTTTTTATCGCCCGCCGTCTGCGTCAGCTTCCATTGCGCTTCGTAATTGGGATTCCAGCTCGTCTGACCTTCCATACTGCCGGAAATATAGATATCGTACGCCGCGTTCGCTTCCTGAACCGTGATCATCTTGGAGTAGCTGTCAAACGTTACGTTGTACGTTCCGCCGGTCAGAATTTTAATGTTGTTGTTTCCGCCGCCCACTGCCGAGAACGCCGTGCCGCCGTTGACAAGATACAGATAGTTATAGCTTCCGAGTCCGTTATAGCCGTCCGTTCCCCATTCGCCGCGCTCGGTGGAGCCCGCTTTGAACGCCTGAATGATGAACTCGGCGTCCGCTTTCATTTCAACGTTTTTGATCTCAAAGACCCCCGATCCCGCGGCGGTTTCCGTCAGCTTGAACTGAGGTTTGAAGTTGTAATCCCAATCGTTCACCCCTTCCGCGAACGTGCCGTCGACGTAGTAGTCCGTCGCAACGGGCGTTTTGCTCGCGTCGAACGCAACGGAAAGCGTTTCGGTTGCGGCGGTATACGTAAACGCGTACGTTCCCGCAGCCTTCGCAATCATGTTCCCGTTTTCCTGTACGGTCAGATATTGCTTGCTCGTATCGTCGAGATTGGTTCCGCGCAGGTACGCCGTGCCCGTCGAAGTCGTGCCGTCGGAGTAATTGTCCCGCGAAGTGAACATGAACTCTTCGCCCTCTTTCAGATAAACCGTCAGCGTATGCACGCCTTTGTTGTTCGTCATTTTCGTTGCGGGTGCATAGAAATCTTTCCAATCGGTTATTTTCGAACCTTTGATAAAATAATCGGTCGATTCGAGTTTTGGACCGCTTTGCGCCGCGTCGCCGTTGCGCACCCAGGTGATCGTGTCGAGCGAATTGATATTGAACGCTTCCTTATTCGCTTCGGTATAGCTTGCGTGCGACGTTTCGTACGTATCATCGTCGGGATGCGTCAACAGAGTAAAGGTATAGTTGCCCGCGTATTCGCACTTGATGTCCATTCTGTACGAGGAGTTATCGCCGATCGTGCTCGCGCCGCTGAACGCTTCCGTTCCGTCCGCAAGCTTGAGCGAAGTCAGATACCCTGCGCCGCGCTGATTATGCCAGCTCTCGTTAATCGCAAACTGGAACAGATCCCCGACCTGCAAATCGAGCGTGTACTTGTACTCGTTTTTCCCCGAAGTTTTCGTCATTTTCATGGTATCGTCGATCACTTTGCCCCAATCGCTCGCGCGCAGAATCGGACTCGTTCCGCTGCCGACGATGTAATACGTTCTCGTATCCTCGCTCTGGATCGCCGACGACCACTGCGAAAATACCGATTTATCCTCCGTAATCGCCGCTTCGAAATCAAACGGGAACGCAAAATTGGGCGTCGCGTACCAATTATCGAACACGTAACCGCTCTTTTCGGGCGTCCATTTTACCGCTTTATCGCCCTCTTTCACCGTTTCGGTTTTTAAGACCTGCGTGCCGTCATAGTACGTGACGGTGTATTCCGCAGTCTTGGGATCGCCGTTGCAAGCCGCAAAAACCGCGACGCAAGAAATACACATCGCCGTCGCCATTGCCGCGCTCATCCATTTAATAGCCTTTTTCATGTTCCACCTCTTATGATATTTCGGTTTACTTAACCGATTAAGTGCCTATATTATAACGGCTAAACTTCGCCGTGTCAATACCTTTTTGAAAAATAATTTTAAAAATTTACAAAAATCGTGATTCCGCATCAATCTTTCCCCGCCGCAATGAAAATAAGACAGCCGGAATCCGGCTGTCTTATGATTTTATCGTCTGATTTTATCGCTGAACTCTGCCGCTGGCGTTGCCGCCCGCGAGCGCCTCGACCTCCGCAAGGGAAACCATGTTGTAATCCCCCTCGATCGAGTGTTTCAGACAGCTTGCCGCCACCGCGAATTCGATCGCTTTTTGCGGTTCGTACCCGTTCGACAGCGCATAGATCAAGCCGCCGCCGAAGGAATCGCCCCCGCCCACGCGGTCTACGATGTGCATGGAATACTTCTTGGAGAAATGCGCTTCGCCGCCCGTATACAGCATACCCGACCAATCGTTGTCGTTCGCGCTCTTGCTCTCGCGCAGGGTGATCGCCACGCCCTTGAAGCCGAACCTCTCCGTCAGTTTCTTCGCCACGGAAATATAGCCGTTGCGGTCGAGCTTGCCGCCGTAGATATCGCTCCCCTCCGCCTCGATGCCGAACACGTCCTTCGCGTCCTCTTCGTTGGCGATGCAATAATCCACGTACTTGCAAAGCTCATCCATCACCTTGCCCGCTTTCTCCTTGCTCCACAGCTTTTTGCGGAAGTTAAGATCGCAGGAAACGGCGAGCTTCTTTTCCTTTGCCTTCTTGCACGCTTCGAGGCAGATTTCCGCCACGTTGTCCGAAAGCGCGGGCGTGATCCCCGTAAAGTGGAACCAAGCCGTTCCTTCGAAAATCTGATCCCAATCGAAGTCGCCCTTGCTTGCCGTAGCGATCGAGGAATACGCCCGATCGTAAATCACCTTGCTCGGGCGCTGACTTGCGCCCTTTTCGCAGTAATAAATGCCGACCCGCTCGCCGCCGCGGACGATTCTGCCCGTATCAACCCCGAACTTGCGCAGAGAATTGACCGCCGCCTGCCCGATCTCGTGCGCGGGCAATTTTGTAACGAACGCCGCGTCCATGCCGTAGTTTGCAAGCGACACGGCGACGTTCGCTTCCGCGCCGCCGAAGGTCGCTTCGTACTTTTCGCTCTGTACGAACCGCAGATAGTTTTCGGGCGCGAGCCGAAGCATCAGCTCCCCGAAAGTGACTACTTTTTTCATACCGTATCTCCTTTTACGAGCGCGACCGCCCGCTTTACCGTTTCTTCGATTTCCTCCGCCGAGCCCTTCATCATCCAGCTTCCGCCGCAAGCGACGATCTTCGGGAATGCGAGGTACTCTTTTACGTTGCTTTCGTTCACGCCGCCCGTGGGCATAAGGGTTACCTGCGGGAACGCCGCGCACAGCGACTTGATCGTTTTCAGCCCGCCGAAATCGGACGCGGGAAAGAATTTTAACGTGGTAAGACCGAGCGACAGCGCTTTCATGATCTCCGTAGGGGTCACGACGCCCGCGTAATAGGGCACGCCCGATCTTTTACATTCCGCCGCGACCTCTTCCGAATTTGACTTTCTTCCCCAAAGAAGCCTGCCTCCTTCTTGTTTAATTCGTGAGTATTATAGAATACAAATTCTGCTATGTCAATAGCATTTTATTATGAATACATTGCATTTTATTAGATTTGATGTTATAATATCGGTATGGGTACGTTAAAATCTTTCAATCATACTTATCAATTCAAAAATTTTTACTTTGCACACGCTTCTGATTCTAACATAAAACGGGACGATTATTACCGCCACAACCATTCGCGGTACGAGCTTTACGTGTTCTTCGACGGGGACACGGATTTCGTGCTTGAGGACAGAGTCTATCAGATGCACCCCGATACGATTCTGCTCATATCGCCGCATACCTATCACTACGCCGCGATACGGGATTCCGATCATCCGTACAAACGGCTGGTCATCAACTTCGAACGGCTCTTCATCTACCCCGAGCTGCACTCCCTGCTCGACGCGGGGAACAATCCATTCTACTGGGACGAAGCGAAATTTTCGCCCCTTTTAGCAGATGTGGAACGAAGTCTTTCCGTCTATGAACAGAGCGACGCCGCGCTGCTCATACAGCTCTTTCTGAACCGCCTTTTAATGGAATTGAAATATTCGCAGAAATCGCCGGCTTCCTCGCGCATGCTGAACCCCACGATCACGCAAATTTTAACCTGCATCAACGAGCATATCCACGAGCCGTTGAGCCTGAAAATCCTTGCGGATTATACCTTCCTGAACCCGAGCTATCTGTCGCAGATCTTCGCTTCCTATATGAAGATCGGCTTGATGGATTACGTCAAACAAAAAAAGATTTATCTTGCCGAAGAGATGATCCGCGATGAAAAAATCACCCCCACCGAAGCGAGCAAGCGGTTGGGCTTTTCCGATTATTCCACCTTTTACAGACTGTATAAAAAATATCTCAAAGACACCCCTTCCGCCAAACACGGCTGAAACGGGCTTCGGAACGATAAAAAAAGACCGCTTTCCGACGAAAGCGGTCTTTTTGCTTGGGTTCGTTCACCGAACCTCGATGTCCTTGATATTGATTTCGTTGCCCGTCACCAGATAGGTATCGTCCTTTCCGCAAAAAGGGCAAGTTTTCGCATAAGCGGTCGTCTTGTACGTCCGTTTGCAATGCTCGCAATACGAAATCGCTTCCAACACGATCAGGTTCAACTGCGTATCCTGCATGAACTTCGTCTTTTTCTTCGCCCAGTCGAAACAGTCGCGGAACAGATCGGGCACGACCGAAGAGACCTCGCCGACCTCCATATTCAGTGCGATTACCCGTTCCGCCTTATTTTCTTCGGCGACTTCCTCCACCTGCTTGATCACGTGCATTACAATCCCGAGTTCGTGCATTATTTCCCTTTTTCCCGATCCGCTTGTTTTTTTGCCTTCTTGTAGATCCGGCGTTTCTTCCGCAATCCGCGCGCCTCTTTCGAACCGCTGTGCCCGATGATCTTGAACGCGCGCTTCGTCGCGTAGCGGAGCAAGCCGCCCACCTTCTTTTCGGCGACGCGCATGGTGGTGCACTTGGGATGATCGCGTACCAGATGAATGGCGTCGAACTCGCAACGGGTCGTGCAAAGTCCGCAACCGATACACTTATGCGGATCAACGTAGGACGCGCCGCAGGACAGGCATCTGTTCGTTTCGGCTCTGACTTGCTCTTCGGTCAGCGTGCCGTGCGCGTCGCGGAAGGAGTTTTTGCAATCGATCGTCTTGTCGTCCTCTTCCACCTGTCGGGGCGTCTTGTCGTACGAAGGATAGGTAACGTCCTCTTTGTCGAGGGTCGCATAGTATCTTCTGTCTCTGCCGATCGTCATGTGCGCACGGGGACGGACGTGACGGTGAAGGCTTTCCGCCGCCTCGTGCCCCTGCGCGATCGCGTCGATCACGAAACGGGGACCGGTGAACACGTCGCCGCCGACGAAGATATCGGGGTCGGCGGTCTGATAGGTGAACGGATCGGCGACGGGGTATTTCCCGCCCCGAAGGGTCACGTTCGTTCCTTCGAGAAGGTTGCCCCATTCCACCGCCTGACCGATCGCGAACACGATCCGATCGGCAGCCACTTCGAGCGTCTCGTTTTCGTCGTATACGGGCGAGAACGCCTTGGTTTCGGGGTCGATCGTCCGCAGACATTTTTTGAACACAATGCCGCAGACCTCCCCCTTGTCGTCGATTTTGATTTCCTTGGGTCCCCAGGAAGGATTCATTGCGACGTTCTCTTCCTCGGCTTCCCGTATCTCATCGGGGCTTGCAGGCATCGTCTCTCTCGTTTCCAGACAGTACATGCCGACGCTCTTCGCGCCGAGCCGATGCGCGTTGCGCGCGCAGTCGATCGCCACGTTTCCGCCGCCCACGACCACCACGTTCCCCGTGAATTTCTCCTTTTTGTCAAAGCTCTTGCGCAGATATTCGACGGCGATTTCGCAGCCCTTCGCCCCGTCGTTCGCAACGCCCGGTCGCCTGCCGCCCTGACAGCCTATGGCTATGTAGAACGCCTTATAACCCTGCTCTTTCAATTGCGCGATCGTGATATCCTTCCCCACCTCGATGTTGCACCTGATCTCGACGCCGAGCTTTTCGATGACTTCGATTTCGGAAGCGATCACGTCCTTTTCGAGTTTATAAGTGGGAATGCCGTACGTCAGCATACCGCCCGCGACGGGATTCTTTTCGAAAACGGTGGGGCGATACCCCATCTGCGCGAGATAGTACGCCGCGCTCAAGCCCGCGGGTCCGCCGCCGATAATCGCGATCTTTTCGTCGAACTTGCCGTGAACGGACTGTACGACCTTTTCGGGCACGAAGCGTTGATCGGACTTGATTTCCAGATCGGCGACGAATTTCTTGACCGCGTCGATCGAAACGGGCGAGTCGATATCGCCGCGGGTGCAGGCGAGCTCGCACCGCTTATTGCAGACCCTGCCGCACACCGCGGGGAAGGGGTTCTCCGTCTTGATCATGGCGAGCGCTTCCCGATACTTTCCGTCGTGCGCCAGCTTCAGATACGCCTGCACGGGAACGTGCGCGGGGCACGCCGCTTTGCAGGGCGCGCTTCCGCTTTCGTACGTATTGGAAAGGCGGGCGGTGTCGCGGTATTCCTCGTCCCAGGCATACGGTCCCCACTTGTTGTTGTCGGGCAGGGGCGCGTGGGGATACTTCACTTCCTTGCCGTTTTTATGGCAGAGCTTCTGCCCCAGCTTCACCGCGCCTGCGGGGCATACTTCCACGCACTTTCCGCAGGCGACGCACTTGTCTCGTTCCACCTTGGCGGTGTACGCGCTGCGCGACAGATTCGGCGTGTTGAACAGCATGGAAGTCCGAAGCGCGTTGCAAATTTTTACGTTGCAGTTGCAGATATCGAAGATCTTGTTTTCGCCGTCGATGTTCGTGATCTGATGCACGTAGCCGTTCTTTTCGGCAAGCTCCAGAATCTCGAGCGCGCGCTCCTTCGTGATATAGTGCGCGCGGCCCGTTTCCACGGTGTAATCCGCCATATCGCCGAGCTGAATGCACCAGTCGTCCACGTCGTCCGTACAACCGTCGCCGAGCACCGCGCGGGAAGCGCGGCAGGAACAGATCCCCGCGGAGATGTGCCCCTCGTACTTTTTCAGCCAATAGGAGATATGTTCGAGATCGACCGACTTGTTTTCGGCGTTGATCGCCTGTTCGACGGGGATTACGTGCATACCGATGCCGTCGCCGCCGGGCGGAATCATCTGGGTGATTCCCGCGAGCGGGATAAAGGTCATTCTCTCGAAGAAGGAGGTCACCGCGGGATTTTTCTCGATCCGGTCGACCGACGAGTTGAAGAGCTCCGCCGAACCGGGCACGAAAAAGGGCACGCGGTATCTTCTGATACGCGGTTTGTCCTTCAGCTCGCCGTAGTGGTCGTAGTTGTCGCCGTAGTCGTATTCCAAAATCCCGATGTACGACATTTCGTCGAGCAGCTTTTGCAACGCCGCGGGCTCGTACCCCTTGTTCATTTTCAGAAGCTTTTCGAACGTGTAGAATTTGCGAAGCTTCATTTTGTTCGCAACGTCGCACATTTCGGGGGTCAGGACCTCTTTCAAGCCCCAGTATTCGGGGTCGTCGGACTTCACGCCGAACAGCTTGTGCGGCACGACGTCCGTAATTTTTTTACCAAGCTTTATGTAGCGTTTGTCGGGATTTTTCTCGCCTTGATGCTTGCTGATGATTTGATCGTTTTGCTCGGGCATTCCGTTTTCTCCTTGCCGTTGATGATTTTTAATAGATAATCCGTAAGTTCTTCCATTCCCTCCCCCGTCTTTGCCGAAACGGGGAACACCGCCGCTTTCGGATTGCGCGAGAGAACGTTGCGCCGGCACCGTTCCATATCGAACGAAAAATAGTCCGACGCGTCGATTTTATTGACGATCACCAGCCCGCATTTTTCGAATACGAGTGGATATTTCAGCGGCTTGTCGTCGCCTTCGGGAACCGAAAGAATCACCGCGTCGAGATGCGCGCCGGTATCGAATTCGGCGGGACAGACAAGGTTGCCGACGTTTTCGAGAAAGATCAGGTCCAATTTTTCGTCCAACCCGTCGATCCCCTGCCGCGTCATGGCGGCGTCGAGATGGCACATGCCGCCCGTATGGAGCTGTATAGATTTACAGCCCGTTTTGTCCGCCACGCGCACCGCGTCGATATCGGAATCGATATCCGCTTCCATGACGCCGATTTTCAGATTTTGTTTCAGGCGGTTCACGAGCGAAACGAGAGTCGTCGTCTTGCCCGCGCCCGGCGAGGACATCACGTTGATCAGAAACGTGCCCTTTTCTTTGAGCTCGTCTGTCAATTTCCGTGCTTCGGCATCGTTGTCGTCGAACACGCCCTTTTGTAAAACAATCGTCCTTACCTTGCCCATAACCGCCTTTCCGCGTTCTTTTTATTTGCGTTTAATCGAAGAATCTGCGAACGAGGTCGCGGCTGTACTCGACCGTTTCTTCCATGTCGCCGAACGACATGACTTCGCCCGCATAGAAGGTATTGTCCTTGCCCTGCATCGCTTCGACCTTGTCGTACCAGCCGTCGGCGTAGTCCTTGGAGGAGACGTGCGGGAAGTAATACCAGTCGTCGATCCGTTCGGTTTCGGCGACGGGCAGACCGCACTTGGTCATATCCGCGAGGGTCGTGTCGCGCGCCGTTTCGAAGGGTACGTCCTCCATGCCCTCGTGGTTGCGCAACGTAAAGGTAACGAGCGGCTGATCGGTAATTTCGGTCTGCGGCCAGCGATGGTAGAACACCATCAGGTGCCCGCGCGTTTCGTTCGTCATGTTTTCGAAGAAGTAGTAAGAGATATCGGGGCAGTTGCCTTCGTCCGTTCTCACCGCCATCGTGAAGTATTCCTTATGTACGATCTTGGAGAACAGCTCCTTCTCTTCCTCTCTGGGATCGCCGTACTTCAGGAACAGCTCGAGCGGCGTGCAGATGATGAGCTTGTCGAACTCCTCCACCTTGCCGTTCACCGTTACGAACACCTTTCCGTCCTTGCGCTCGACTCCGGTCACCTCGGAATTGAGAAGCGCGGGGTGTTTGAGGTGACTGTTCACCCCCTCCCAGATGGACTGCGTTCCGTTTCTCCACGTCCAGAGCTTGCCCGTGGAGAGGAACTGCTGAACGGTGAACGCGTCGAGATATTTCAGAACGTACGCCGCAGGAATCTCGTCGAAGTAGCCGTAACCGAAGGAGGTGAACGGTCCCTTCCAGACGAGCGTCGCGTCCTCGCACTTATTCTTCTTCAGAAACTCGGAGAAGGGCATGGACAGATCCTTGAGGTTGGGGTTCACGCCCTCGATGTGTTTCAGTTTCATCTTGGGGGAAGGGCACAGCCCCTCGTATTTTCCCTGCGCGACGCCGCGGTGTCCGTTGACGTCATAGCCGTAATATTTCTTATTGAGAAGCTTGTTGAGCTTCTTCATCTTCATGAACTTCTTCAAAAGCGCAAGCTTGGAAGACTTCTGCGGCGTGCCGTCCGTCATCATGAAACGGCGACCCATGGGAGGTCCGTCAAGGTGGGTGGCGCCGCCGAACTCTTCGCATTCCTGAACGGCGAAATAGGTGTCGCAACCCATGACCGCGCCCATCTCGATCGTTCTGTCCTCCCACTTTCCGTCCGCCGTCTTACACTTCATCATGGGCGAAAAAGCCTTGCCGCCGACGCGGTCGGTCTTTTCGTAGATGACGTAGTTGTCGTATCCGCTTTTTTCGAGATACATTGCCGCGCTCGTTCCGGCGGGTCCGCCGCCGATAATGCAAATTCTGATGTCTTTATCCTTCATAGCTATCTCCTTATCATACAGTTCAAACTGCATTTTTTCCTTATATATCATACTCCTTTTCAATCAAAAAGTAAATACTTATTTTGAAAAATTTTTTCGCTTATTTTAATTTTTTTTCTTCAAACCGAGAATATAATGTGCGGAATCGTCAATTTTATAAACGATTTCGAAGAACTCCTTCAACCGGTTTCCCTCCTTTTCGGCGGACAAAAGGGGCACGGAAACCTCCGGATGTCCCGCATGATATCCGTTTATCCGCTCGCGGCTTTCGTCGAACAGAATCCAGAGCGTTCCGCCGTCCTTCAACAGCGCGTTCGCCTTCGCCGCAAACGCGTCTTTATCGAGAAAATGCGGATACGCGTCGAACACGACGATGCAGTCATAGGGCTCATCGGCAGTGAATTCGTAGAAATCCGCGATGTAATAATTGGCTTCGGGATGACTCGCCCGCGCGCGCTCGATCATCTTTTCGGATACGTCGACCGCGTCGACCGCGCGGCATTTCGCGAGCAGATAGCCGTCGATCACCCCCGTTCCGCAACCGACGTCGAGCACTCTCCCGTCGCGCGGCAGACTCACGTCCCGAAAGAACGCGTCCAGCACGGCGGGATCGATTCCGCCGCCCTTCCGCCAATTTTCGGCAAGCCCGTTAAAAAACGCTTTCTGCTTAACGATATTTTTGCTGTGGTGAGCGGGGTCGAGATACCGATCGCTTTCGCGGATGAAGCGGCACTTCTTCGCAAGCGTCACGATCGTGGGGATCAACAGAATCTGTATGACGATCGCGGGCCAGCAGGTCACGAAATAGCCGGTAAAAAAGATCGCCCAGGAATATTGTGCGCGCGTTCCGCCGAGATACAACAGATACGCCACGCACCCGCCGACGATCCTGCCCAGAAGCATACTGCAAATCAGCGTCAGAAACACGTCCAGCTTGAATTTGCCCGTCTTGATGACGCGGAAGAATACGCTGGAAGCCGTACCGTAAACGAGCAGCTCCGCCATCATATTCGGCAAAAAAGCGACGGTGGGCATCCCCGTGAACAGGCAGGACATGAGCGGGCAGACGAGCCCGATCAACGCGCCGTACATGGGTCCGCAAAGAAACCCCGTGATAAAGACGGGCAGATGCATGGGCGCGAAAAGATTCCCGCCTTTCGGGAT
>JAETTR010000347.1 GCA_021768985.1 Bacillota bacterium | reverse complement strand
GTTCCGGAAGAGGCGGACGTGCGCGGCGGACAACCCGCCGTAACGGGCAGACTTTGCGTGATCGGTTGTAAATTGAACGAAGAAGCGCTCGCGAAATTGTTTTTGGGATAATCTATGAAAGAAATACCCGTTTATCTCTTTCTCGGTTTTTTGGAGTCGGGGAAGACGAAGTTTATTCAGGAAACGTTCGAGGACGAGCGCTTTGATTCCGGCGAAAGTACGCTTTTGCTCGTTTGCGAGGAAGGGGAGGAGGAATACGATCCTTCCCGTTTTGCGGTGAAAAAATTCGCCGTGGAAGTCGCGGAACCTGAAGCGCTATCCCCCGAAATGCTCTCCGCGCTTGTGAAAAAGCACGCCGTCGATCGGGTCGTCGTGGAATGGAACGGCATGCGCGAACTGCAAGTTCTGTTTGACGCGATGCCGGACGGGTGGATGATCGCGCAGGTTATGACCTTTTTCGAGGCGAATTCCTTTGCGGGCTACAATAAAAACATGCGCCAACTCGTGTTCGATAAAATTCAGTATGCGGATATGGTCGTATTCAACCGTTTTCACGACGGACTTTCGCAGGAGGAGTTTCACAAGATCGTGCGCGGCGTTTCCCGCCGACCGGACATCGTTTACGAATACGTAGGCGGTAGGGCGGTTTACGATGAAATTCCCGATCCGCTTCCCTACGACATCGAAGCGAAACCGATTGTAATCGAGGACAGGGATTACGCGTTTTTCTATCGCGATCTCGTGGAGGACACGCCCAAGTACGCGGGAAAGATCGTTCGCTTCAAGGGGCTTGTCGCGGTAGATAAAAAATTGAAATCGGACACAATCGTCGTCGGACGGCATATCATGACTTGTTGCGAAGCGGATATCGCTTACAGCGGACTCGTATGCATCCACACTTCGCCGCAGACTTTTAAAACGCGGGACTGGGTTATGGTGACGGCGCGGATCGATTTGGAATATCATAAAGTATACGGGCAGGAAGGTCCGGTTTTGAAGGCGGTTTCCTTGGAATACTGCGCACCGCCCGAAGAAGAACTTGCAACTTTTTATTGATAAATTCCAATTTGTTCACGGAAAATATTTACAAAAACGATCGAATGTGATAATATAGTAGTGAGCGCAGAGGTGAGAGTCATGAAGAAGCTGGTGGTTTACTATTCGTTCAGTGGGAATACGCGTGCGATTGCGAAAAGGATCGCCCGCGCTTTAAAGGCGGACATTGCGGAAATCCGCACGGTGAAACTTTATCCCGACGATTACGACGTATTGATGGGACTCGGCAAACGCGAAGTGGAAACGGGCTATATGCCGCAGATCGTTCCGCTTTCGGTAGACGCTTCCAAATACGACACCATCGTGCTCGGCACTCCCATTTGGTGGGGCACATACGCTCCCGCTCTGCGTAAATTCCTTTCAAGTATGTCCTGGAAGGGAAAAAAGGTATATCCGTTTGCGACGAACGATAAATCGCTCGGACATATTTCAAGCGATCTGAAAAAGGCAACGCGCGGCGCGATACTCAATCCCGTATTCAGTATCAAATTCGATGATAAA
>JAETTR010000346.1 GCA_021768985.1 Bacillota bacterium | reverse complement strand
ATTTCCCTCAGTGATTTTTCCGATGACGAAGAGTCGGAAGAAGATGGGGATGCGGAGCTCATCGTGACGGAAACGGGAAGCGTAATCCATTACAACCGCAGTTTCGCCGCCCGTATCATTCAGAGCGACGATGCGCTGAAAGCGCGCTATTCCGAACTGAAAAATCATATCTTCTCCTATCGCGGGGTGAAAAACAAAATTAGTTGGAAACGCGAAACTTTCCGAAAGGGGCGGGTATGTTTGGCTACGATCGTCGTGCGCGGTAAAACGATGTGCCTTTGCTTGAACGACAATCCCGCAAA
The DNA here is from genome assembly GCA_021768985.1 of Bacillota bacterium. GTDB lineage: Bacteria > Bacillota > Clostridia > Christensenellales > Borkfalkiaceae > Gallimonas. The sequence continues at coordinate 1,262 of JAETTR010000346.1, read as the reverse complement.
GTATGCGGATACGAAATATAAAGTGGAGGATTTGTCGCTTCATAGTAAAAAGACCAAGACGCCGCTTTTGTACCGGATTAAAAACGACCGCCGCGTGATTTATGCAAAGGATCTGATCGATGCGGCGTTTACGGCGCTCGGGCTGACAAAAACGGAACGCGAACCCGTTTCGTACGAAGAACCGTTTGCTGATTCGGAAGAACTGATCGCGCGCGGATTGATTCGGGTGACCGAAGGCGTGCGCGTTCTGTTTACTTCTAAAAAATAAATATTTTAATTGTAAAAGAGGCGTTCGATCCGATATACTCTTTTTAAATATAACGCTGAATTGAATAACACACTTCCGATTGCGGATAATGAAGTTTTGACAAGTTTGCCGAATAATATCGGGATCATTCCCGATGGAAACAGAAGATGGGCAAATAAGCGAGGACTGAAAAAAGAGGAAGGGTACGCATACGGATTGACCGCAGGAATCAATCTTTTGCGTGCGGCAAAGGAACGCGGCGTTCGAAATCTTACTTTTTACGGATTCACGGTAGACAACTGCAAGCGGCCCAAAGAGCAAGTTTCCGCGTTTTCGCAGGCGTGTGTGAAAGCCGCGGAAATGATTCTGGCGGAGGGGGTCTCGTTGAACGTTGTCGGGAATACGAAATCGGCTTGTTTCCCGACCGAGTTATTGCCGTACGTAGAAACCCGCGCCGCCGCCGATCAGGAAAAGATGCGCGTTCATCTCCTTATAAACTACGGATGGGAATGGGATATGAAAAATAATTTTGCTTCCCGCAACGTGCCCCGCGTCGATCTGGTGATTCGTTGGGGCGGAATGAGCCGTTTGTCGGGATTTTTGCCGATTCAGACGGTATATTCCGACATTTGCGTTTTAGACGAGCTTTGGCCCGATTATGAGGAAAGTCAGTTCGATAAAGCGTTAAAATGGTATCGTCGTCAGGACGTAACGTTGGGCGGTTGAATTTATAATTAGCGCAAAAAGACGTAAGAAAAGGCTTGCGTCTTTTTGCATTTGAGGCAACAACTTGTTGCTTGACAAAAGGAGATTTGCATTGTAATATGAGTACGTAAAACAAAGTAAAACGAAGAGGAGAGAAACATATGGAAATGAAAGAGATCCTTCAGATGTACAGGATCAAAAAAGGGTTCACGCAGGAGCAGCTTGCCCGTCGGGTATTCGTAACGAGACAAGCGGTATCCCGTTGGGAAAACGGCGATACTTCCCCGAATCAGGAAACATTAAAAGCGCT
>JAETTR010000345.1 GCA_021768985.1 Bacillota bacterium | reverse complement strand
CGCGGGGCTGGCGGAGACTGCGATCTTCGCCCACCTCTGTCCGGAGGCGGTCGAACTGGACCGCCTGCCGTCAAAGCCACAGAAGCTTTACAACACGCGGTGGGGGATTGCGGACATCTCCGACGAAAGCCCGCTCTTGATCTGTTTAAGCACGCTTTCGAACTCGTCGGTCGTGCGCGGAAGCGTCTCGATTCTGAATGCGTCGAGCACCTTCTTGTTGTAAACGAGCCCGTCTACGGGCGATATCCAAGGAACGGTGTAAACCTTGCCTTCATCGGTAAGTTGTGCCGTGTACATTCCGCCCTTTAAATGTTCTTTTAGCGTTATGTCTTTGCCGGGAATTTTCGTATCGTATAAATCGCTCAGTTCGAGATAGAGATTTTCGTAACCGTTTTTGTTCTTTTGTGCCGCGATATTGCTGAACAACGGTACCATGGTAAAGAATAAATCGGTCGTGTTTCGCTTTACCGAACCCATTTGGGAAACGACGGTGCTCGCGGCGTTATTGTCGTAAGTCGCTGTACATTCGATCCCCGTCTTTTCGGTAAAGGCATCCATGAGCGGTTGACAATACTCCCTGCCGTAACCGCCGATCGTCCAGTTGATTTGCAATGCGTCGGTTTCCTGCGCACCGCACGCCGCAAACGACCCGATGCATAAAACGGCACACGTGACGAGCGCAAGTTTTTCCGCAAGTCTGTTTTTCATCATTGATTCCTCCTTGTTATTTCAAAAATTAACCTTTTAAACCGCCTGCAACGGTGTTTACCATTATCTTGTTTTGGAAGGCCGCATACAGCGCAACCACGGGCACGGTCGCCATAATGATTGCCGCATAATAAAGCGGATAATGCAAACGGATTTCGGGTTGCGATTGGAAGAGATAGAGACCCGTCGCCAAGGTGGGAAACCTAGGCAAGAACAGAAGAACAGTCATATAATCGTTCCAATACCCGATGAAGGCGATGATGCCGAGCGCAAGCGTCATGGGCATAGACATCGGCAACATGATGCGGAACAAAATCGTAAAAGGTCCCGCACCGTCCACCTTTGCCGCCTCCGCGTAATCGTTCGACACGCCGCGATAGAAGCCGTGAAAGAGAATGATTTGCGAGCCCGCGCCGCCGAGATAGATGATAAGAAAGAGCGGCGAATCGATGAGCCCGAGCGTATCGTAGAGGGCGTATTGTTGGGGAAGAGCGCCCACGACGGGAATAATCATAATAAAGATACTTAGCGTGTAGTAAAAACGCGTGTACGGCGTACGGTATTTTGCCATCGTGTATGCCATAATGTTCGACATGAACACATTGAGCACGGTCGCCCCGCCCGCATACCACAGCGTATTTAAAAACATAATGAACAGATTGGCATCGTCTACCTTTAAAGCCCTGAACGCATTTACGTAATTTTCGAAATGCCAAACAGTGGGAAACGCAAACGGCTTATGCAAAAATTCAAGCCGATCGCGCATCGATACGATAAACGCCCACCCGAACGCATATAAATAGGTCGCCGCATACAGAGCGAATACAATAAAGACGATGATAAAGACGACGCGTTCTTTTT
>JAETTR010000344.1 GCA_021768985.1 Bacillota bacterium | reverse complement strand
GATTTCAGCAAGCTGTCCTCGAAGAAGAGATACGCGCGCTTGTCGTTGCCGTTCGTGAACGCGCCCTCAACCGAAGTACCGTCGAACGAATAATCCGTTTCGCCCGTAAACCAGGTGCCGCGCTGATCGGTTGCAAGAATCTGATCGAGAATCGCCGCGCGCTGCACGAACGAGTTTCCTTTCGGATCGTTGTAATCGGGGGTGAGATTTTTCACCTGCGCCGCCTGAATCGAACTGAACGGAAGCAGAATGTTGATTACATAGCCGTATTTCGCCGTTTCGGAAGCATCGTCAGGCGCCGCCAACAGGAAGTTCGTGTCGGACAGGCTGTCGAGCTGGGATTCGAAATCGGAAGCGGAATTCCCGAACGCGTCCTTCTGGCTGGCAAGAATCGTGTTGTAATAATCCTGCATGTAATTCCCCTGATTCAGGGTTTCTTCCGCCTCTTTCTCGAACAGATCGCCGAGCTTGGTGATAATCGCGCTCTCGTAAGCGGATTTCAATTCCATTTTATAATAGCTGAGTTCCTCGAACTTGGTCGTGTCCTCGCCGTCGAGCAACAAATCGTTCTGACGAAGGCTCGCAAGGAACGCGCCGAACGCCTTTCTTCTCGTGTAGGGCGTGGAGCCCTCCACCGTTTCATAGTTGCCGCAGTCGGAAGCCAACGCGGAAGCGACCGCTTTTTCCGCTTCGGACGTGACGGCGGAACCCGTGTAAATTTTATAGGCGGGATCGTAATAGTCGCTGTTCGCCGTGTTGACGCCCGTAGGAAGCGTACGCACCGTAACGGTTTCGGAATCCTCTTCCGTCTCCGATTTGATATAGGTTCTCTCCTGCGAATCGAGCGTGTTATTGAAAAGGCGTTTCGTATTGTAGTTCGCGCGCGCAAGCTCGTCCTCGTCGAGGAAATACGCAAGTCCAGCAAGTTCCTTTTCCGTTCCATCTTTTCCTTTGACCGCTTCGCGATAGCCGTCGGCGGTGCCTACGCCCGATTTGAGCAGATAGGCGGTCGCATACTGAATGGTAAGCTGACGGTTGATCAGACTCTCGCAAATAGCGTTGAACGTATCGCGATAAGTCCATCCATTCGTGTTCATTGCGTTCGAGCCGTTGCTCATAAAAGAAGCGATCATATCGCGTTTTAAAATATCGGAGGGTTGAATTGTGTCCTCGAGTCCTTTGAACTCGTCGGCAAACGTTTCGCTTTTCGTGATATCCACGGTGGCGATTACCTGTACGAAATCCTTACGGGAATCCGTAGTAACGAGATCGCAACCCGCAAGCATACCGCACGTCATCGTCGCCGCTACCGCAAGCGCTAAAATCGCAGTCTTTTTCTTTTTCATCTTTCACTCCTAAAGTTCGGTTCCGGCACCGATATACGCCGTCTGCGCCGCAGACGGCTCCCCGCGGGGAGCGGAAAACGCCGCAACATAATCTTACACTCTAATTATTATAACCTATTTCGCGCAAAGTTGCAAATAATTCGCGGTGAAAATCATGCAAAATTTGCCGCAAATTTAAGAAATTTCGTCATCAGCACCATCGTTTTCCCGCCGTCCTGCTGAGCGGCGAAGCGG
>JAETTR010000343.1 GCA_021768985.1 Bacillota bacterium | reverse complement strand
GACCATTCCTTCGTATACCGGCGTTCCCGCGTCGATAAACAGTAACCCGCGCGCCTGCGCATTGAACAATCCGTACGTGACGGCTTCGCCCGTTTCGAACGCAACGAGCGAACCGGATTCTCTGCGTTGAATTTCACCCTTATACGGCTGATATTCGAAAAAGACGGAATTCATAACGCCTTCGCCCTTCGTGTCTGTCAAAAATTCGCTCTTGTAGCCGAATAATCCGCGGGCGGGCACGAGGAATTCAAGCCGCATACGCGAACCCATTGCGGACATGTGCAACAGCTCGCCCTTTCTCTGCCCCATGCTTTGGAATACCGGTCCCGTCAGATCGCCCGGCACATCGGCAATCAAACGCTCCACCGGTTCATATTTTACCCCGTCGATTTCCTTATACAAAACCTTGGGCGCGCTCACCTGAAATTCATAGCCTTCGCGGCGCATGGTTTCAATTAAAATAGAGAGATGCATTTCCCCTCTGCCGCTCACACGGAAGGAGTCGGCGGAGTCGGTGTCCTCCACGCGCAAGGAAACATCGCGCAAAAGCTCGCGATAAAGCCGGTCGCGCAAATGCCGCGTCGTAATAAATTTGCCCTCTTTTCCCGCGAACGGAGAATCGTTTACCGAAAAGATCATTTCCACCGTCGGATCGGTAATCTTTACGAAAGCAACGGGCTCCACGCAATCGCTTGCGCAAACGGTATCGCCGATATTGATTTTTTCAAGTCCCGAAAAGCAGACGATATCCCCCGCTTTGGCGCTTTCGCAAGGCACCCGCTCCAAGCCTTCTATTTCATAGAGATTTACAAGCTTGCCGCGCACGCGCACATCGCCGTGATTATAGTTGCATGCGGTGACATCGGCGTATTGGTTTGCTACGCCGCGTTCGATTCTGCCGATTCCGATCCGTCCGACGTACTCGTTATAGTCGATCGAGGAAACGAGAATCTGTAACGCGCCCGTCTCGTCAAGCTCGATCGGCGGAAAATGCGAAAGAATCGTATCGAATAAGGGCGTAAGATCGCTCCCCGCCTGATTCTGGTCGAGAGAAGCCGTGCCCTCTCTTCCCGAACAGAATACGAACGGACTTTCGAGCTGATCGTCCGTTGCGTTTAAATCCATTAATAGCTCGAGCACCTCGTCGATCACTTCGGGAATGCGCGCGTCGGGGCGGTCGATTTTATTCACCACAATGATGAGTCGCAGTCCGAGTTCAAGCGCCTTTTGCGTCACGAAACGGGTCTGCGGCATGGGACCTTCCGCCGCGTCTACAAGTATCAGCACGCCCGAAACCATTTTCAAAGAACGCTCCACTTCACCCGAAAAATCGGCGTGCCCCGGCGTATCGACGACGTTGATTTTCACGCCCTTGTAATGCATAGAAGTATTTTTCGCCAGAATGGTAATGCCCCGTTCGCGTTCCAGCGTTCCGCTATCCATCACGCGCTCCTCCACGACCTGATTCTCGCGGAAGGTGCCGCCCTGTTTCAGCATCTGATCGACGAGCGTCGTTTTGCCGTGGTCGACGTGCGCGATAATTGCAATATTTCTTAAATCTTCTCTAACCATATAAACCTCT
>JAETTR010000342.1 GCA_021768985.1 Bacillota bacterium | reverse complement strand
ACAATTCAAAAATCGGATGCGGGCGTAGAAAATAAAGAAGTGTATGAAAAATACGTTTGGGCGAGCGATGTGAGCGGGCTCGTATCCGACTTTACTTCCAATCGAAGCGCGGAACTGTTCTGCGCGGTCGGCGATTCGGCGTCGCTCTCTTTTGCACAGTCGAGTTTGCAGGCGAAATACGCTGCGGACGACAACGCGTTTTCGCTTGCGTGCGAAGTGAACGGGGTAAGCTTCCCGTCCTTCCGCTTTGGAAAAACCTTCCCTTACGCCAATATGGAAGAATCCCGCGTCGAGTATATCAGCTTTTGGGTGTACAACGGAGGTACTTCCGATTTATATCTTGTAAGCTCGGGGGATATGCTCAACCGTCAGTTGCTCTCTTCCGAAACTTGGAGCCGTGTCGTATTTTTTGCCGATAAATTTTCTTCGGGTTTCCGTTGGAACGAAAACGAATTTACGGTATACGGTGCCGTCGACGCTTCCGAGCGCATTACCGCTTCGCTCTATATCGACGATCTGCGCATTCATCGCGCGGGCGATGCCGAGGAAGTCGATTTTTCGGAATTTATTACCGAAACCGACTTTAATGCGGCAACGGGCGAAGGCGTGCGCTTTGCGCTCAACGGCAGTTATACGTTGGATACGCGCGTATATGCTTACGGTTCTTCCGTACAGGAAGACGGGGAAGCTACCGTGCATTGGGTGAAGGATTCAAACGGCGCGACCGTTCCCGTTGACGGGAAGACGTTTACGCCCACGCGTGAAGGTTGGCACACGGCCGAACTCTATTACGAGAAAGACGGCATCGCCAATTCGTTTATCAAGAAATTCTTTGTAAGACCGCAGTTGGAATTCAACCCGGAAACCGATGCAAGGGATGCCGTTATGCCTTACGGCATTGCGGGAGAAATCTACGATGCTTCCGCGTTCAAGCCCGTGCTCTGGAATAAGGGGACGGTTGCCTCGGAGGACGACGTGCGCTATTCGCTTACGGTTACCGACAGCAAGGGCAAAAAAGTGGCGACGGAAGGCATGGTCTTTACCCCCGGGAAAAAGGATTTGTATACCGTTTCTTTCTATGCGCAGGATACTACCACCAAGGAGTTTGCTACCTATTCTTTAAAACTCGGCGTGTTCGAAGCAGGCAAAGAGGGGATTGCTTACGATTTTGAGGACGGCGACGTATCGGTGATCCGCAGTACTTTCTATTATTACGGTTTGGTTAATCAAACGGTACTTTCGGAAGAGGAAATCGGTGGAAATGCGACTAAGAAGGCGAAGATCGAAGTGACCGACGAAATGCGCAACGGCGGCATGGCGCGCGAACCTATGTTCTATTTGAATGAAAATAATATTCTGCAAAACATTTCGCTTACAAAGTCGTTCAGCTTCGATATCTATATCGAGGATAAAGAAAACCGCAACTTCAATCTTGCAAAGGTTTTGTATTTCAATTGGAACAACCAAGGGCAAACGCCCTTGCATCAGGGCAGTTTAAGCCAACGCATAAAGTCCAACCAATGGGTCACGATCACCGTGAACCGCGCCGATTACGAAAGTATCTTAGGCGGATATATCTTTGCGGGCTCCA
>JAETTR010000341.1 GCA_021768985.1 Bacillota bacterium | reverse complement strand
GATAGGTCTTGGGAATCAGCCCCAATACCCTGCCGCCGCTCACCGCCGCCGCGCAGTTATAGAGCTTGCCCTCGCAGAGTACGGGAAGCCCGACGTAGACGAGTATGCTCTTCTCCGCCGTCGCCTTTGCAACCGATTTCAGCGTGGAAAGGCAGGCGTCCGTAAGCGGCTTTTGCAACAGCAAATCGCCGCACGTATACCCGCACAAAGACAGCTCGGGAAATACGAGGAGCTCCGTGCCCGCCCTTGCCTGCTCTTCGATCGCTTCTATGATTTTTGCCGCGTTGAACGCAACGTCCGCGACCTTTAACTGCGGACTCACCGCCGCAACTTTTACAAAACCGTGTTTCATAATTCAACCGTCAAATGATCCGGGGACGGAAACGTTATTCCGCCTCTTCGCCGCCCGCGACTTCGTCAACCGGGCTCCCCTTTGCCGCGGCGCGGATCTTATCTTCCATTTCCTTGGCGAGTTCGGGATTGTCCTTTAAGAACTGGCGCATCTTCTCTCTGCCGTTGGCGACCTTGTTGTCGTTATAGCTGAACCACGCGCCGCTCTTTTTGATGATATCGTACTGAATGCCGAGGTCGATGATACAGCCCTCCTGCGAAACGCCCTCGCCGTACATGATATCGAATTCCGCCTGACGGAAGGGAGGCGCGAGCTTGTTCTTCACCACCTTCGCGCGGGTTCGGTTGCCCGCGGCGCCCTCCGAGTCCTTCAGAATATCCGTCTTGCGCACGTCGATGCGGACGGAAGCGTAGAATTTCAGCGCCTTGCCGCCGGGGGTCACTTCGGGATTGCCGAACATTACGCCCACTTTTTCGCGCAGCTGATTGATGAACACGACGCAGGTCTTGCTCTTGTTGACGATCGCCGTAAGTTTGCGGAGCGCCTGACTCATGAGCCGCGCCTGCAAGCCGACGTGCGAATCCCCCATATCCCCCTCGATTTCTGCCTTGGGCGTGAGCGCCGCAACCGAGTCCACGACGATGATATCGACCGCGGAGGAACGCACGAGCGAATCGACGATGTCGAGCGCCTGCTCGCCCGTGTCGGGCTGGGAGACGTAGAGCTCGTCGAGATTGACGCCCAGCTTTTTGGCGTACACAGGGTCGAGCGCGTGCTCCGCGTCCACAAACGCGGCGATTCCGCCGAGCTTCTGCGCCTGCGCCACGGCGTGCAACGCCACGGTGGTTTTACCCGAGGATTCGGGACCGTAAATTTCAATCATTCTGCCGCGGGGCAGACCGCCGATTCCGAGCGCGAGATCGAGCGCCAGACAGCCCGTGGGAATCACCTCGATATCGGTATTTCCCGCGTTTTCGCCGAGCTTCATAATCGCGCCCTTTCCGTACGCCTTTTCGATTTGCGCAAGCACCGCGTCCAACGCTTTGAGTTTCTCTTCGTTCATGATATGTATTACTCCTTACAATGTTTTTCTTGAAAAATCCTTTTCCGTTTTCTTTCGTCAGCTCGAAAGAAAAGTCGTAAAACTTATTTAATCTCCTGATACGCGTGAAAAAGCGCGAGATTGATCGCCGTTTCGGTAATCGTTTCGCGGTCGCCCGATAAGCGGAAGCGGAACACC
>JAETTR010000006.1 GCA_021768985.1 Bacillota bacterium | reverse complement strand
CGCAACCGTTCTATCTCAAGTCGATAAGCCGCAAGTATGCGGCAAATAGGGTGCGCTTATGCAAAAGTGCGATTTTGCAACGCGCAGTCATTTTACGGTCGGCGCGTATGCAAGCCGGTCTTTACACGGTTTCGCAAATAATGTGGTCGTTGGTATACACGCAAATCTCGCTTGCGATTTTCAGCGATTTCCGTGCGATTTCCTCGGCGGAAAAATCGGTGTTCTGCGCCAGCGCGCGCGCCGCCGCCAGAGCGTAATTGCCGCCGCTCCCGATCGCGCAGATTCCTTCGTCGGGCTCGATCACTTCGCCCGTGCCCGATAAAATCAACAGCGTGTCCTTATCCGCCGTGATCATCATGGCGTCGAGCTTTCTGCCCACTTTGTCGCTCCGCCACAAATCGGCGAGCTCCACCGCCGAGCGCATGAGGTTGCCCGCAAACTTGTTGAGCATTCCCTCGAACCGCTCCGACAGGGAGAACGCGTCCGTTACCGAACCCGCAAACCCCAATACGACCTTTCCGCCGTAAATGCGGCGCACCTTGATCGCCGTGTTCTTGAACACGACCGATTCTCCCATCGTTACCTGACCGTCGCCGGCGATCGCCGTAACGCCGTTCCGTTTGACGGCGCAGATCGTCGTTCCGCGAAATTCCATTTCGTCCTCCTTACTCCCCGAGCTCCGCGCGAAAGCGTTCGATTTCCGCAAGCGCGCGTTCGCCGAGAAGGCGTTTTTTTTCTTTTTTATCGCGCACGCGGTCGAACCCCGCGCGCAGTACGCCGTAATTGGCGTTCATCGGCTGAAAGTGTTTGTTCGGCGCCGCCACATACCGCGACAGCGCGCCGCATACGCAAGTGTCCTCGGGCACGGAAACGGGCAATCCGCGCAATCTGCGAAAGGCGTGCACGCCCGCGAGCAAGCCGCTCATGGCGCTCTCCACATACCCCTCCACGCCCGTAATCTGCCCCGCGAAAAAGAGCGCGGGATTGTCCTTCGCCGAAAAATCGGCGTTCAGCACCTCGGGCGATTGCAAAAAAGTATTGCGATGCATCACCCCGTACCGTTCGAACTCGGCGTTCTGTAAGGCAGGGATCAGCGAAAACACCCGCTTCTGTTCGCCGAACTTCAAATTGGTCTGAAACCCTACGAGTCCGAGCGACGTGCCCGCGGCGTTCTCTCTGCGCAGCTGCAACACGGCGTACGGTCTGCTCCCGTCCCCGCAGACGAGCCCCACGGGCTTGAGCATACCGTAGCGCAGCGTGTCCTTCCCGCGCGCCGCCATGACCTCGACGGGCATACAGCCCTCGAAGATTTCCCGCTTCTCGAACGCGTGCAACTCCGCGCGTTCCGCGTTTAACAGCTCGGTTACGAAGTTTTCGTACTCCTCCTTCGTGAGCGGGCAGTTGATATAGTCGCCATCGCCCTTGCCGTAACGGCTCGAAGAGAACGTCTTGTCGTAATCGACGCTGTCCGCCGAAACGACGGGCGCGGTCGCGTCGTAAAAATGCAACGCGCCGCCGAAACGCTTCTGAATCTCCGCGGAGAGCGCGTCGGAAGTGAGCGGACCCGTGGCGACGATTCCGCAATCGGGCAGTTTTTCGACCTCCCCGCACACGACGCGGATATTCGGATGTTCCTTGATTTTTTGCGTGATATATGCGGAAAACAGATCTCGGTCTACGGCGAGCGCGCCGCCCGCAGGCACGCGGGTACATTCCGCCGCCTCCATAGTCAGCGAGCCCAACCGACGCAGTTCCTCTTTCAGAAGTCCGCAGGCGTTTCCCCAGATATCGTCGCTCTTCAACGAGTTCGAGCAGACGAGCTCGGCAAAGCCGTTCCCCGAATGGGCGGGAGTACGCTTTTCCGGCTTCATTTCCACGAGTTCCACTTCCTCTCCCTTTCGGGCGAGATAGTACGCCGCTTCCGAACCCGCCAGCCCCGCGCCGATTACGCGGATCACGCTTTGGGCGCGCCTTCCGCGCCGTCCGCCTTGGGCGGTTTGTACGAGCATTCTTTATTCGAGCACTTTACGAACCCGCGCTGGGTCTTTACGATCGCGCTCTTGCAAACGGGGCATTTATCGCCCGTGGGAATATCCCAGCTCATAAACTTACAATCGGGATACCCGCTGCAGCCGTAATAAAGCTTTCCCGCTTTCGAACGCAGTTTTTTGGCGGGCTTGCCGCATTCGGGGCAGACGCCCTCGAAGATATCCTCCGGCTTTTCACCGAACGGCAACGTGGATTTGCATTCCGGATAGCTCGGGCAGGCGAGGAATTTTCCGTACCGTCCGCTCTTGACCACCATCATTTTGCCGCACTTGGGGCAGGGCGTTTCGGAAACCTCCGTCTCCCCCTCGCTCACGATGTTCGAACACTTGGGATAGTTGGAGCAGGCGAGATACTTGCCGTATTTGCCCGTTTTGCGCACCATGGGGTGCCCGCACTTGGGGCAGAGAATGTCGGTTACCTCGTCGCCGTCGGTTCCCGCGAACCGCAGTTTTTCCTCGAACGGAGGATAGAACGCCGCGACGATCGCGTGCCAGTCCTTTCCGCCGTCCTCGATCTCGTCGAGCTGTTCCTCCATGTTCGCCGTGAATCCGACGTCCATGATATCGGTAAAATATTGTACGAGCATATCGGTGATGCGGAAGGCGATCTCGGTGGGGATCATGTACTTGCCCTCCTTGCTCACGTATTTGCGCTTGGTGAGCACCGAGATGATCGAAGCGTAGGTCGAAGGTCTGCCGATCCCCTTGTCCTCCATCGCTTTCACGAGGGAGGCGTCGGTATAGCGCACGGGCGGCTTGGTGAATTTCTGCTCGCTCTTGACGCCGAGACAGGAGAGTCCGTCGCCGTCCTTGAGGGGCGGGAGCAAGCCCTTGCTCTCTTCCTCATCGTCCTTCTTCGTCTCCTGATATACGACGGTAAAGCCCGCGAACCGCAACGCTTTTCCGCTCGCCTTAAACGAAAATTCGCCGTTCTGCACCTCGATCTGCATCGCGTCGTACAGCGCTTCCGTCATCTGCGAAGCGATAAAGCGCTCGTAAATGAGCTTGTATACGGCGAAGTGCTTGCGGTCCAGAAGCTTTTTTACGGACTCGGGCGTGCGGTTCAGATCGATGGGGCGGATCGCCTCGTGCGCGTCCTGCGCGCCCTTTTTCGAAGCGTAGAAATTGGGCTTTTCGGGTAAATATTCTTGCCCGAATTTGCCCGCGATATACTCCCGCGCGGAAGCCTGCGCCTCCTCGGAAACACGGGTGGAGTCCGTTCTGATATAGGTGACGAAGGCGATATGCTCCCCGCCGATGTCCATACCTTCGTAAAGATGCTGCGCCATGAGCATGGTTTCGGGCGCCGTCATGCCGAGCTTGTTCGAAGCGTCCTGCTGCAACGTGCTTGTGGTAAAGGGCGCGGGCGCGTGCGATTTCGCAACCGAATTTTTGACGGACGCGACGGAATAGCTCCCCGCCGCGAGCGCCGCGAGCACCGCGTCGGCTTCCTCTTTGTTGCCGACCTTGAACTTTTTGCCGTCCCGCTTTTCGAGCGCGGCTTTGAAGGGAGAAAATTTCTTTTCTCCGTCCTGCAATTCGGCGTTCACGTTCCAGTACTCTTCGGGCTTGAACGCCTGAATCTCCCGCTCGCGGTCCACCACGAGCCGAAGGGCGACCGACTGCACTCTGCCCGCCGAGAGTCCGTTCTGGATTTTGTTGTTCAACAGCGGCGAGAGCTTGTAGCCCACGAGCCGGTCCATAACGCGGCGCGCCTGTTGCGCGTCGACGAGATTGTAGTTGATTTTACGCGGCTTTTTCAGCGCGCGCTCCACCGCCTTGGGAGAAATTTCGTTGAACTCGATGCGGTTTTCGCCGTTCTCGTCCAATCCGAGCACCGTCTGCAAATGCCAGCTGATCGCCTCGCCCTCGCGGTCGGGGTCGGTTGCGAGATACACTCTGTCCGCCCGCTTCGCTTCTTCGGTCAGCCGCGCGATCGTTTCCTCCTTACCGGGAGAAGTCACGTACTTGGGCTCGTAATTTTTATCCACCGCCACGCCGAGCTTTTTGGCGGGCAGATCGCGGATATGTCCGCCCGAGGCGTCCACGCGGTACTTCCCTTTCAAATATTTGGAGATGGTTTTTGCCTTGGAAGGCGATTCTACGATAATGAGATCCATGTATACTCCTGTCAGCGGACGGCGCTGTATTTGTTGCCGCCCGACTTCACCGCAAGATTTTTGATTTCGAGCGCGGAAAGGATCGCCGCCGCTTCGTACACCGGCACGTCCGCGCGCTCCGCGATCACGCTCACGTGCAGCTCGCCGTATTCGCGCAGAACGCGCAACACCTTTTCCTCTTCGGGCGGAAGCGCGGAAGCTTCCGTCTCCTCCGCTTTCAACCCGTAGTGCGCGAAGAGATCCTCCGCACCCGTCACGAGCCCCGCGCCGTTTTTGATGAGTTCGTTACAGCCTTCGCCGCTCGCCGCATTGGCGTTGTGGGGAAGGGCGAACACGTCTCTCCCGCAATCGAGCGCGGCGTTCGCCGTGATCATCGTACCGCTTCTTCTGCCCGCCGACAGGACGAGAACGCCCTCCGCAAGCCCCGCAAGAATACGGTTACGCGCATGAAAGGTGTGCCGTTTCACCCGTTCGTTCATGGGATATTCCGAAAGCAACAAGCCCGTTTTGCCCACTTTGGATTTCAGCGCGTAATGATCGGCGGGATAGCAGTTATCCAGACCGGTGGGAAGCACGCAAATCAGCTTTCCGCTCGGAAGCGCGCCCGAAATCGCCGCATAGTCTCCGCCTTCCGCGAACCCCGTCACCACCGCGAACTTTGCGGTGAGCGCGGAGGCAATGCTCCTGCCCGCCTGATCCGCCCACGCGGGGATTTTGCGGGAACCGACGATACAGAATTTCCGTTCCTTTAACAACGCGCGGTTTCCCTCGCCGAAAAGCACGAAGGGCGGCGTTGCAATCTGTTTTAACAACTCGGGATAATCGTCGCTGAAAATCGTGACCGCGAAACGGTCTTTGTCGCGCAAAGACGAAATAAACCCGTCCGCGTCCCGTTCGCGCGCGGCGCGCCCCTTTTTATATACCCTGCTTTGATTCGATTGAGTCAAAAGCGGTAAAAATTTTTCCCAATCCTCGAACAGTTTTACGGGATCGCCCGCCGCGCGCAACAGCGCCGCCCGTTCCCGATATTCCAGCCCTTCGAGCGAACAGAGCCATACGAGCGCCCGATCTTCCGCCGTCATCTTTTACTCCTTAGTTCGATTATCAAAGTTCACAGTATTTCTTTTCGCAGAAAAGAATTTCGTGAAGTCTCACCCGATTTTATCATAAATCCGATACGAAACCGCTTCGAATACGTGTTTGGGCAAAATTTCTTCGCTCGAATCGAGATCGGCGATCGTACGCGCGACTTTGATGATTCTTCCGCGCGCGCGGGCGGACAAGTTCATTTTCTCGAACGCGGCGCGCAATATCTTATCCCCTTCGGGAGAAAGGCGGCAGAACTCGCTGAGCTCACGCTCCCCCATCTCGGCGTTGGTGTTGATGCCGTACTCCGAAAAACGGTTGCGCTGAATGCGGCGCGCCGCGTTCACCCGCTCCTTGACGGAAGCGGAATCCTCGCGTTCCTCGGTGGAAGTGAGATCGTCGTACGATACGTTATCGACCTCGACCTGCAAATCGATGCGGTCGAGCAAAGGTCCCGAAACCTTTTTGCGGTATCTGCGGATCTCGGCGGGCGTGCAGCTGCAAGTCCGATCCGCCGAGCCGTAATTGCCGCAGGGACAAGGGTTCATGCTCGCGCAGAGCATAAACCGCGCGGGATAGGTAAAGGTGCCGCCCGCGCGCGAAACGGTGATCACGCCGTCCTCGAGGGGCTGGCGGAGCGCTTCGAGCGTGGTGCGCTTGTATTCGGGCAGTTCGTCGAGAAAGAGCACGCCGCCGTGCGCAAGCGAGATTTCGCCCGGATGCACGACGCGGTTCCCGCCGCCGCACATGGAAACGGTCGTCGCCGTATGGTGCGGAGTCCGGAAGGGGCGTTCGCCGATAATTCCCTCTTCGCCCAGCGTGCCCGCGACCGAATGGATCTTGGTGATTTCGAGCGCTTCCTCGAAGCTGAGATCGGGCATCACGGTGGGCAGACACCTTGCGAGCATGGTTTTACCCGTTCCGGGAGGACCGATCAACAGAACGTTGTGCCCGCCCGCGACCGCGATCTCGATCGCGCGGCGCGCCACGGGCTGACCTTTTACGAATTTCAGATCCGCCGAGCTCTTCTTCCCCGCGCTGACGGTGAACTCGCGCGTTTCGAGCGGAGAGATGGGATTCACGCCGACGAGGTGTTTTACGACGGCGGAAAGATTGCGGGCGGGATAAATCTCCGCGCCACCGAGGAAGCGGGCTTCCTTGGCGTTCCCTTCGGGAATGACGAAACGGGTAAACCCGTGCCCCTTTGCCGAAATGAGAATGGGCAACAGCCCCGACACGGGGCGCAGATCGCCGTTGAGCGCAAGCTCGCCGAGGAACACCATGCCGTTCACGTCCGCGCCGACGAGCTGTTCGCTCGCCTTCAACAGACTGACCGCAACGGCGAGGTCGAACGACGCGCCCTCTTTTTTGAGATCGGCGGGCGCGAAATTCACCGTAATCTTATTCATGGGGAAGAGCATTCCGCTGTTTTTCAGCGCCGAGCGCACCCGCTCCTTGCTCTCCTTGACGGCGGTATCGGGAAGCCCGACCATCTCGTACGCGGGCACGCCTTTGTTGACGTCCGTTTCGACCTCCACGGGAACCCCGTCGAGACCGTTCAACGCGTAACATACGACTTTCGCGATCATAAAAAACCTTCTTTTGCTAATTTCTTAAAAACGGTTCATAAACCCTGCGGGAAGCGGGAGCGAGAACGTAAAGATCGCGAACAGCAGGAAGCCGACCGCAAGCATCACGATTCCGGTAATGCAAACGATTTTCGCCGCCTTGCCGACCTTCCCCTCCGCGCCGCCGAAAAATTCCGCCGCGCCCGCCGCAAGCAGGAACGCGAACAGATACGCGAGCAGGATGAACGCCATCGCGCCCTTTGCGAAGATCGCGACGATGAGAGAAACCGCGATTCCGACGAGCGGAAGCACGACGGAAACGAACGCTTCGCCGAAGCCCTCGCCGTTTTTGCAAATCATGACGATGCGGTAAATTGCGAACGCAATGCCCGCAAGCCCCGCGAGCGCGGCGACGCCGTTCATGACGAGCGCGGTGACCGCGTACGTTTCGCCCGTGCCGCGGAAGAGATAGTACACGGGTAACCAGGGATTGCCCTCCGCGAGCACGTTCGCGCCCGCGAATCCGCCCGCAAACAGCTTCGAAGTCAGATAGAAGATATTCGAAGTCGGCGAAGCGGGATTATCGAAAATCTTGATCGCCGCGTAATATACGGGCAACAGGAAAAGCAACGAGAAGAGCAACGCTCCCACGATAAGACTCGTGAAGAACGCCGCGGGCGCGACCGTGTTCTTTCTGCGGTACTCCGCAAGCACCGCCGCCACCTTCTGCTTGCCCGTAGGCGCCGCCTGCTCCCCTTCCGCCGCTTCGTCGGTTCGGGCGGCGACGGTTCCCGCTTCCTCCGCTTCCGCTTCTTCGATCGCAACGTCGAGCGCGGCTCTGCGCGCTCTGATCTGTTTTACGAGCCCGAGCGCGAACAACGCGACAATGAACGCCGCGGGAATGATCATCGCGCCGTTCGTGCAGATCGCCGCCGCGCCGCAAAGTCCCGAAAGGACGAGCGGAAGCGCGTCCGTCAAGCCGCCCTTTTTCATGCCGTTCGCATAGAACAGCCACGCGCCGTACAGCGAGGCGACGAGGAAGAACACGCCGATCATGAGCGGAGTTCCGAGATGTCCGAACCCGAAGGAGAAATTGCAGAGCGCGTAAACGAGCGCGAACGCAAAGCCCGCCTTATCGCTCTTGAAAACGGACTTCGCAAGGAAGAACCCGAGCACGAGCACGCCGAAGGAGGCGAGCATGGGGAAGAACCGATACCCGAACGGACTCGTGCCGAAGATGAAAGTTCCGAACGCGACGAGGCTCGTGCCGAGAGAATTGTACACGGTGTCGCCATAATAGACGTTGCTTGCGCCGAAGGTGTTGCCGAGCCCCATCTGAGTCACCGTCATGACCGTGGCGACCTCCTCCTCACCGAAGCGGAAGAAGGAGGATTGCGAAGAGGACGGCATGTGCTGACTGTCGATCAGCGCCTGCGCGCGCGCCTTCGCCTGATCGTTCGACTCGTTCGAGAGCGGGGTCGTTTTGTAGACCGTTGCGGGCAGGACGCAATATTCGCCCGTGCCTTCGCCGCCGCTCCCCGTCAGAATCTCGCCCACGAACACGATCTCGTTGACGAGAAGATTCCCCGAGGGCGCGGTGAGCTTGTAGTATTGATAGGTGGAAACGGAATAGTTTCCGCTGCGGATTTTCTCACTGAACGGCGTGATCCAGTTCCCGATATCCCCGTTGACCGCGGTGCTCTCCTTCCCCTCCTCGGGCGTTTCGGGCAGGAGGTTGTAAAGCTTCGTCGTGTAGCGGTAATTATCGCCCGAGTTGAAGCTGGACGAACTCGACGAGCGGTTCAGACGGATCTCCGCCGTCTTGCCCGCCTCGGTATAAATCGCGCCGAGGTTGACGTACACCTCGTGCAGATTGCAGTAGACCGTGTCGGTTCCGCCGCCCTTCGCCTTCTTTTCGGGATTCTTCACCTGAAAGATCACTTCGAAAGCGTTGGAATCCTGCATGGTCATCAGCTCGTAGGATTTGCCCACGCCGTGCACGTTCCCGAGAGTGCCCAACCCGAGCGCGAGGAACACGAACGCAAGCACGAAGAACGCGATCGTGAAAAAGGACGGTTTTTTCAGTCTGAATTTTGCCATCATAGTGTTTCCCTATTATAATGATATTTTCTATTCTAACCGATATCGGCGAAATTGTAAACGGATTTTCCGAAATTTATCGAAAATTTTTTATCGTGCGCGAAAAAAACGAACCCGCCGTTGACTTTGGGCGGGTTCGCTTTCCGTAATTCCGAAATTACTTCTTTTCTTTGATTTTAGCCGCTTTTCCGGTGAGCCCTCTCAGGTAGTAGAGTTTCGCTCTTCTTACCTTGCCCGCGCGGACGACGGTGACGTACGCCACCTTGGGAGAATGTAAGGGGAAGCAGCGTTCCACGCCTACGCCGAATGAAAGACGGCGCACGGTGAACGTTTCGCGGATGCCGCCGTTCTTCTTCGCGATGACGACGCCCTCGAAATTCTGGATTCTCTCCTTACCGCCTTCGATGATGCGGTAGCCGACTTTGACGGTGTCGCCCACGTTGAACTGGGGAACGGTTTCCTTCATGTTCTCGGCTTCGATTTGCTCGATGAGTCCCATTTCTGACTTTACCTCCGTGTATTACGCGACGTTCATTCCCGAGAATCGGCAGAGGAACGCCCGAAGTCAGTTATTGATTATAGAGGATTCCGCGGAAAAAAGCAACTTATTTTACGCGCTTTTCCGAAAAAAGTTTATTTTACGCTGTACAATAAATCGGTATAGACGGGGAACGGCCAGTATTCGGAAGCGCACAGCTTCTCCATGCCGTCGGCGCAACGGCGTACCTCCTCCATGTCGGGCACGATGACGTGCGCCATCTTCTGCGATGCCGCGCCGCACTCCTCGGGCATTTCGCTCAGGTCCGTTTCCAGCTTCTTGACGGCTTCCGCCATCGCCTCGTTCCGCTCGGCGAGCCGCTCCGCAAGCTCCCGATCCGCGTTGCAGGCGATTTTTTCGCTGACGGCGCGCTTGGCGGCGATCACCGAGCACAGCTCCGCGATATACCCGTTGACGGCGGGATAGATGTCCTGCCGCGCCATTTCGATCATGGTCAGCGCCTCGATGTTGATGACCTTGTTATAAGTTTCGAGCGCGATATTCGCGCGGGCGATCACCTCTTTTTCGGTGTACACGCCCTGCCGCACGAACACGTCGATGTTCTCCTGCTTGAAGTATTCGGGCACGGCGTCCGCCGTCGTCTTGTTGTTCAGAAGTCCGCGCTTCTCCGCTTCGGGCTCCCAGTCGGGTCCGTAGCCGTTATAGTTGAAAATGATGCGGTAATGCTCTTTGAAGAGCTTCGCCGTATACGCCTTGCAAGCCTTGTAGAAGTCCTTCGCTTCCGAAAGCTCCTCTACCGCGTCCGCGAACGCCTGCGCCGCGATCGTATTGAGCACGATGTTGGGATCGGCAACGGAAGCCTGCGAGCCGAGCATACGGAACTCGAATTTATTGCCCGTGAACGCGAAGGGCGACGTGCGGTTGCGGTCGGTGGTGTCGATCGGGAATATGGGCGAAGACGGCACGCCGATGGACCCCGGCACCGCCTGCTTGGGCACGTATTCTCTGCCGAGCACGATGCTGTCCACGATCGCGCCGAGCTGATCGCCGAGGTAGACGGAGATGATCGCGGGGGGCGCCTCGTTCGCGCCGAGACGGTGATCGTTCCCCGCCGAAGCGACGCACGCGCGCAGAATGCCCTGATACTTATCCACCGCCGCGACGATGCAGGCGAGAATGAGCATAAACCGTTCGTTCTTTTCGGGCGTTTCGCCGGGATCGAGCAGGTTGATGCCCGTGTCGGTGGAGAGCGACCAGTTGTTGTGCTTGCCCGAACCGTTCACCCCCTCGAAGGGCTTTTCGTGCAACAGGCAGACGAGCCCGTGCTTTTTCGCCACCTTCTTCATGAGCTCCATCGTGAGCTGGTTGTCGTCTACCGCGACGTTCGTGGTGGTAAAGACGGGCGCGAGCTCGTGCTGCGCGGGCGCGACCTCGTTGTGCTTGGTCTTGGCGAAAATTCCGTAACGCCAGAGCTCCTCGTCGAGATCCTTCATATATTCCGCGACGCGGGTTTTCAGCGAACCGAAGTAATGATCCTCGAGCTCCTGCCCGCGGGAGGAGGGCGCGCCGAAGAGCGTTCTGCCCGTGAGCTGTAAATCCTTACGCTGTAAATACGCTTCCTCGTCGATCAGGAAATATTCCTGTTCGGGTCCCACCGTCGTGGACACCTTGCGGCATTCCACGCCGAAGAGCTTCAAAAGCCGTTTCGTCTGCGCGTCGAGCGCCGTCATGGATTTTAACAGGGGCGCCTTTTTATCGAGCGTTTCGCCCGTGTAGGAGACGAAGATCGTGGGGATATAGAGGGTGCCCTCTTTGACGAACGCAGGCGAAGTGGGATCCCACGCCGTATACCCGCGCGCCGCGCTCGTCGCGCGCGACCCGCCCGAGGGGAAGGACGAAGCGTCCGGCTCGCCGACGATCAGGCTCTTTCCCGTGAGCTGCATGATGACCTTGTCGCCCGACGGCTCGATAAAGCTGTCGTGCTTTTCGGCGGTGAGATTGGTGAGCGGCTGGAACCAGTGGGTGTAGTGGGTCGCGCCCTTGGACACCGCCCAGTCCTTCATGGCGTTCGCAACGACGCTCGCGATATTCGAATCGAGCGGTTCGCCCTCGTCAATGGTCTTGCGGAGGGATTTGTATACCTCTCTGGGCAACAGATTCTTCATGGCGTCGTCGTTAAAGACGTTGCTGCCAAACAGCTCGGTTACGTTCATACTTGCTCCTTCGTATTTTTCATATCGGGAATATTATATGATTTTTCGCTTTGCAAGTCAAACGATTCGCAAGCCTTTCGCGCTTCTTCCAGCGCGGATTTTTCACTTTACCGCGAGCTCGTAACTGCGGTCGATGATGCGGAAAATTTCTTCGGTCGGGAGAGAACCGTCGGGAAACACCGTCACCCAGTGCTTTTTGTTCATGTGGTAACCGCGCAAAACGCGCACGCCGTCTACCCGCCGTTCGAGTTCTTCGGGCTCCATGCGGAAATCGAAGATCTCCACCGAGCCGCCCTCTCTGCCCAAACGCTTGGCGGATACCGTCATAAACACGCCGTACCACTTGCCCGTGTCCTTCCTGCGCCAGATTCCGTTGGGATCGTTCCATAAAAATTCGAGCTCGTCGCCGTACCGCGCGCGCACGTATTCGATAATTTCTTTGGTAATTGCGCCCGCGCACACTTGCGTTTGGAAGCATCTGTCCGCGATTTCGCAAAGCGCGGCTTCGTACGCGGCGCGCACCTCTCCCACGAAGCTCCCTTCCGCGCTCTCCACGAGATGCAAGGTATACGGTTCGTCCGTTTCGCGGTCGGTCAGCGTACAGGAAACGCTATTTTTGTCCAGGCGCACGGTAAGAAAAAACTGCCCGCCGAGCAGTTCTCTTTCGTATTTTCCGTTCCGAAACCCGTATGCGGTCAGCTTTTCGGGATTCGCGGTCTTGTTCTGAAAAATTCGGTTCACAAACTGATCCATTGTATTTCCCCCTTTTGCAAGGCTTCCCCTGCGCAAAGAAAAAGATGCAATATCACGGCTTCCCCCTTTGCAAGGGGGAAGCTGTCGCCGAAGGCGGCTGATGAGGGTTTTCTGATTTTAAACAACCCTCATTTCCCCGCGACCTACGCGGGTACCTTCCCCCTTGCAAAGGGGGAAGGTGTATCACTCCAAGCCCAAAAGAAAATCGGAACGCACATCAAAATAACGAGCTAATATTACGATCGCTTCCGCGTTTGGAACGCGCGATTCGTTTTCCCACTGCTTAATCGCAGAAGGACTGATTCCCGTTTCTTTCGCCAACGCTCGCTGGCTTAAATTGTGCTTTAATCTTAAATTTTTCAATCTATCGGCAAAAATTTTCATAATCAAAAAATAACTACAAAAAAACACTTGACAGGACTCATTTGAACGCATATAATATAAGTGAGTTCAAATGAACGCAATCGGAGATTTATATGAAAGCAATATCCACATTACTATTCGACGTCGTAGAACAACATTACGGATTCAAATGGCGCGAAGAGCTCGAACAAGAATTATCCGGATTTTACGATCAACACAAAGAAGAACTGATCGCAGAAATCACGCCCCCGCCCGACGAAAATTTACAGAAAATTCTGAAACATTTGGAATTGAATATCGTAAACCGTCAGGAGGAAATCGACTTTTACACCGGTTCAAGGCTGTTCAGCCTCGGCGTGGAAATCGGTATGGAGCTGCAACGCGACTTTCAAAGACGACGCGAAGAATAAATTAAAACGCGTCTTTTTCGGTTTTCTTCCAGCGTTTGGCGACGAAGCGCAGCTTTACCGGCATGGGCGCGAGATCGGTGAAAAACTTGATGATATGATTCCAGAACCCGATCACCTTGGTGCGCTTGTTCCGTTTGACCGCTTTCAGCGAAGCTCTTGCCACCCGTTCGGGCGGGATCGCGGAAACGCGGGTCCAGAACCCGTGCGCGCGGATATTCGCCTTGATGTCCTCCCGCGTGGGGATACTGCCGGGGAGCACGCAGGTCACTTTCGCCCGCCCTTTCAGCTCGGTGCGAAGCCCGATACAGAACTGTTCGAGCGCCTTTTTACTCGCGCTGTACAGCGCAAAGTACGGCATAGGGCAATCGGCGGACATACTTCCGATCGCAAGCAGTTCGGTATTTCCGTTTAAATCGGCGCGGGCGAGCGTCGCGCGGAAGAACGAAACCGCGCCTTCGAAATTCACCCGCGTCTGAAACACGAGCTTTTCGTCGTCGTACTTTTCGAACGCCTTCTGGATATCCGCGCCCGCCGCGTAAATCAGGCGGGAAAACCGCGCCCCTTCTTCGTCCGCGCGCGCAAAAAACGCGCGGCGGGACTGCCCGTCCGTTAAATCGCAAACGCCGTATTTTACGGGGAGGGCGGGATAACGTTCCCGCAACCGTTCGCAGAGCGTCTGCAAACGCGATTCGCTCCTGCCCGTCAGATACAGCGGTTCCCCGCGCGAGGCGAGAAGCTCGCAGAACGCGCCGCCCAATCCGCCGCACGCGCCCGTAATTAAGGTATACCGTTCGGCGGGCACCTTACGCCCCCGCGACGGCGATTTCCCCGATTCCGTCCTCGATCGAATAGCACATTTCCTCGTGCTCGTCCACGCCCTGCTGAATGCGGTCCACCGAGAGCTTGATATATTTGATCACCGCGCTCGCCAGCACCTTGCCCGACGGATCGGAAATCGTGCATTCCGCCGTTAAAAAGTTTCCGCTCTCTTTGGCGACGATCCCCCGCCCGATCAGATCGGCATCGTAGGGTACGGGCTTGCGGTACTTCGTTTCGAGCGACGTGGTGACGCCGAAGGTGAACTCTCCCCCTTCCTTCGCCCAGAGCGCGCGCAGACCGAGCTCGTCGAGCATGGCGGTGATCATTCCGCCGTGCACCCGTCCGGGATAGCTCTGGTGTTCCTCGCGGAAGCGGAACAGGGAGATCACGCTCCCGTCCTCCATCGAATAAAAGGGCGCGCGCACGCCCGCGGGATTGTCCAGCCCGCATATTACGCACATTTTGCTGTTTCTCTGTTTGCGAACGACTTTCATAACCCGTTCATTATACCAAACGCCGCGCGGAATTGTCAACCCGCCGCGCGGATTTTTTCATTTCCCCCTTCGTTTCCTTGACAAACGCCTTTTCTATGCCTATAATGTTCACAAAGTGAATCAAAAAGGAGAATTTTATGGAAGAAACCCAACAGCCCGTACCCGAAGGACGGGAAACCGAACCGAAGAAGCGCCGCCTATGGCTGCGGATTCTGTGTATCGTGCTCGCCGCGGTTCTCATTCTGATCGCGCTTCTGGCGATCACCTTCACCAGCGTATGGAACGACGAAATTTCCACCGTTTCGAGCATAAAAAAGCTCCGCGACCGCAACGACGACAACAAAGAAGGCGCAGTGTACCGCATGGACGTGAAGGGCGGATTCTACTTCGACAAACTTTTAAAACAGGGCGGCGTAAAGAACGATTCCGAACTCAGGGCAGGCATAAATCCTTCTCGACCGTCGATCTGAACTACGTGGGCATGGACATCGACAAAGACGTGACGGGGCTGATGAACAAGATCACCTGCCTCGCCGCTCCGTTCGCACCCCTCGACGGCATCAACGACGCGGGCGTGGCGTGCGGCATTTACATGTCCTATCAGGGCGAGGAAACGGTCGCCACCAACCAGTGCGATCCCGATAAGCCCGACATCACCTCCACGACCATGCTGCGCATGATTCTCGATTACGCCGACGACGTTGACGAAGCCGTGGAGCTCGTCCGTTCGTATAACCTGCACGACTCGGCGAACACCTCCTTCCATTACATGGTGGCGGACGCGACTGGCAAGAGCGCGATTCTGGAATGGGTGCCCGAAAACGGCACGGACAAAACGGACAACGACGGCACGGCGCGCAAGCTCGTCGTGCACTACAACATGGGCGACGAATATCTGGGCGAGCGGGAAGCGAACGCGGACTTCCAGTGGATCACCAACTTTATTCTCCGGCCGGACTACTACGAGGACGGCGACGAAAAAGCGGGCGACGACCGCTACGACCGCATTTACGAACGGCTGAACGCAACGAACGGCGTGGTGGAAAACGAAACCGCCGCCATGGATATTTTGAAGGAAATCGGGCGGCGGTCCTGGAACGGGGGCGGCGGCGTGACCGTACACAGCGCCGTATACAACCTGACGAAGAAATCCGTATTATGGGTCGCCAATGAGAATTACGGCGACAAAACCGCCGCGTACGAGTACTCTCTCGCAACGGGCGAACTGAAACAAGTCGGATAAAAAGACCACGAAAAAAGGGAGGCGACAGCCTCCCTTTTTTCGTGGAAATTTGAAGCGGCATAATTGATTTTTCTGCTATGAAACGACTTGAGCCAACAGATCGTTTACCCATTGAATGCTTGAATTTGTTTTTTGCAGTTTGCCGTTGATTCGATAAGCAACCAGAATCAAATATTCACCCGAATTGTCGTAGATATTGATTTGGTCGCACGACTCGTATATTTTGAGAAAATTTTCGGCAGAAGTTTCGTAGCGATGCTCAATCGTCGCCTCGCTCACGCCGTGCCCGCCGAGTTCAATTCTTTTCTTTACGCGGTCAATCGCAATCTGCGGATTGCTTACTCCGACGTAACGCAGATGGATTTTATAGCCGAGTTCCTTGGCTTTCTTAATCGAGTTAATAATATTGTTGCCGCACAGCGTCGTTTCGCGATTACAGGAAATCCCCTTTTCAAAACACTCTTTCTGTATCTTTAAAAGCTGTTTCCCCGCCGCGATCTGCGCTTCCACGCTTCGCCAATCCGCGCCGGCTTCCCGCACAAGCTCGTCCGAATTGAGCCGTACTCCCAATTCCGCGGAATTATCCGCCGCATACAAGGTGCTTTTACCCGCACCGTTTACGCCCGCAAAAATCGTAAATATTTTAGAACTTTCCACTTCTTACGACTTCCCTTTGACTGCGCTGTAAAAGATAGGAATAAATATAAAAATAAAAATCGCGTTCCTGCTGCGTTTCGGCTTTTTCCATTAAAGCGTTAAATTCGTCGGTACTGATTACTTTTTTTTCTTCGTTAAAAACTGATTTTGCAAAAATCTCGATCGCCTCGGTTTTACTCATATCAACCCCCTGTTCAGTATAGCAAAATTGAATATAAAAGTCAATACTCGGATTTGCAAATGAAAAAAGGTGTTACACTCCAACATATCTGATCGAAAAGTTCGGATTGAAACACCCTTAACAACCGACGTTAAAGCAAATAAGACAGCTTGCGCTGCCTTATTGCAAATCCGTCGTGTTGCGACGTGGCGCAGAGAAAGGGATTTGAACCCTTGGATACATTCCTGCATCACACGATTTCGAATCGTGCGCGTTCGACCGCTCCGCCATCTCTGCAAAAGACATTGCTTATTTTACAATACTTCCACGGAAATTGCAATCGTTTTTGCGCCGATTCCGAATTTTTTTCGGATAAAATCATTCGTGCGCTTCCATAGCGAGCAACAAACCGAATTTTACCCCTTCTTTAAAATAAGTCAGATTGGCTTCGCTTTTCAATCCCACGCCCGCAAGCCACAAATCGTCCATTAGTTGCTTTTGCTCTTCGTTCAGCGTGTCTTCGATTTTCGTATGAATCGAGTCGTATTCTCTTTCCCGCTTCAAATATTCTTCGCTCCGCGGGATCGATTCGTACATCGGTTCCTGCCTGTAATAAAATTGTTCGATAATTGATTTCATAATAAGTTCTCCTTATTTTATTTTTTCGTGCATATTGATTATATCACAATATTTCGCAAATGTATTCACGTAGTAGAAAGGTACTAATAAATATAGTGAAAATCAACTTTACAACTATTATAGCAACTTTCGAGAACAAAAACATCGAATACCAAGATCTCGATATAAAAATTTTTTCAGGCTGTTAAAACACCCCCACCACCGCTTACAGCGGAGCCGCCCCCGCAAAGCAGGGGCAGCCTCTGCCCACCCCCGTGTATGGGGGTGGGTGGCGTTTTCGCAGAAAACGACGGAAGGGGGAGTTACAAAAATAAAAACAAACTGCGGGCTCCGACGAATCGTCGGAGCCCGCGCATGATTACTTCAGATACAGACCGTTTTCGTCGCAGTCGAGGGTGAGCGTACTGCCCGCCTGCGGATTGTTCTTGACGATATGCTTCGCGATCAGCGTTTCGGCGTGCGATTGGATAAACCGCTTCAACGGGCGCGCGCCGTATACGCCGTCGTATCCGTTGTCGGCAAGATACCCCACCGCCCGCGGCGTAACCTCTAACGTAAGGTTTTCCGCCTTTAACCGCGCCTTTAATCTGCCGAGCAGAATTTCCACGATCGCGTCGATATTCTCCCGCGTCAGCGGTTTAAAGGTGATGATCTCGTCCAGCCGATTCAGAAATTCGGGGCGGAAGCTCCGCTTTAAAAGAGCGGAAACCTGTTCCTTCGCTTTCTCGGAAATCTCGCCGTCCTCGATCCCCTCGATAATGAACTTCGAACCGAGATTGGAAGTCAGAATAATGATCGTATTCTTAAAATCGACCGTTCTGCCCTGCGAGTCGGTCACTCTGCCGTCGTCGAGGATTTGCAGAAGCACGTTGAACACGTCGGGGTGCGCCTTTTCGATTTCGTCGAAGAGCACGATGGAATAGGGTTTGCGGCGCACCGCTTCGGTGAGCGTGCCCCCTTCCTCGTACCCCACGTATCCGGGAGGCGCGCCGACGAGCCGCGACACCGAGAACTTTTCCATATATTCCGACATATCGATTCTTACGATATTCTTTTCGTCGTCGAACAGATTTTCCGCGAGCGATTTGGCGAGTTCGGTTTTGCCCACGCCCGTGGGACCCAGAAACAGGAAAGACCCGATCGGGCGGTTGGGATCGGAAATCCCCGCGCGCGCCCTTAAAATCGCTTCGGAAACCTTGGTGACCGCCTCGTCCTGTCCCACGACCCGTTTGTGCAGATCCTCTTCGAGCCGAAGAATCTTTTCGCGCTCCCCTTCTTTGAGCTTGGCAACGGGGATTCCCGTCCAGCGGGCGACGATCTTGTTGATCTCCTCTTCGGTCACCTCGTCCTGCAAAAGGGCGTTTTCCCGCCCGCTCACGCTCGCCTTGGCTTCTTCGAGCTGTTTTTCGAGCGCGGGCAAGTCGCCGTAGCGCAGGCGCGATGCGGTTTCGAGTTCGCCGCGCGTGAGCGCGGAATCGATCTCCCCCTTGACGGTATCGATTTTTTCCTTTAAATCTTTTTCCGAGCCGATCGCCTTTTTCTCGTCCTCCCACTTGGTTTTCATGCCGTGGAAGGTTTCTTTCAGCTCGGCGAGCTCCTTCTTCAACGCTTCGAGCCGCGCGGCGGAGAGGTTGTCGCTCTCCTTGGCGAGCGCCTTTTCCTCCACCTCGAGCTGGGTGATCTTGCGGTTCATGGCGTCCATTTCCGCAGGCATGGAGTCGATCTCCGTACGGATCATCGCCGCCGCCTCGTCCACGAGGTCGATCGCCTTGTCGGGCAGAAACCGATCGGTAATGTAGCGGTTGGAGAGGGTCGCCGCCGCGACGAGCGCGTCGTCGTGAATGCGCACGCCGTGGAAAATTTCGAAACGCTCCTTCAACCCGCGCAGAATGGAGATCGTGTCCTCCACCGTCGGTTCGCCCACAAGCACGGGCTGGAACCGGCGTTCGAGCGCCGCGTCCTTTTCGATATACTTGCGGTATTCGTCGAGGGTGGTCGCGCCGATGCAGTGCAGTTCTCCGCGCGCAAGCAGGGGCTTCAACAGGTTGCCCGCGTCCATTGCGCCGTCCGTCTTGCCCGCGCCGACGACGGTATGCAGTTCGTCGATAAAGAGCAGAATCTGCCCCTCCGACTTGGTCACTTCGGCAAGCACCGCTTTTAACCGCTCTTCGAATTCGCCGCGGTATTTCGCGCCCGCGATCAGCGCGCCCATGTCGAGCGAGAACAGCGTCTTGTTCTTCAAGCCTTCGGGTACGTCACCCTTCACGATCCGTTGCGCGAGTCCTTCGGCGATCGCCGTTTTGCCCACGCCCGGTTCGCCGATCAACACGGGGTTGTTCTTCGTCTTGCGGGAGAGAATGCGCACCACGTTGCGGATCTCCTCGTCTCTGCCGATCACGGGCTCGAGCTTGTGCTCCCGCGCCCGCTTGGTCAGATCGGTTCCGTATTTGTCGAGTGCTTCGTAGGTATCCTCGGGGTTGTCGCTCTTCACGTTCTGGTTGCCGCGCACCTCCTTCATGCCCTTCAAAAATCCGTCCTTATTCACCCCGAAGCGGGAGAACAGCTTGTCGAGCCCGCGCTCGGAGTTGTCGAACAGGCACAGAAAGAGATGCTCGACGGAGATATATTCGTCCTTCATGCCCGCCGCGAGTTTCTCCGATTCGTTCAGCGTGCGCGTAAACGCGGAGGAGGGATAACTGCCCGACCCGCCCGAAACGCGGGGAAGCCGTTCGATTTCTTCCTTCGCCGCGCGGGAGAGTCCTTCCGCGTCCGCGCCCGTGCGCCGCAGAATGCGGAATACGAGTCCGTCGCGCTCCAACAGCGCGAGACACAGATGCAGAGTCGTGAGCTCCGCGTTGCCGTATTCGAGCGCGATGTTCTGCGCGCTCTGAATCGCCTGAACCGATTTTTGCGTTAATTTGTTTGCGTCCATATCTTCCTCCTTTTTGATTCACAGAATTCTTTGCTTGACGCGCAATGAAATATTCTCAATTGCTTTCGTTTCGCTTGTATTATACCGCGAAACTTTATAATTTAAACAACGGCAAAAAATTTTGTCCGTTCGGCGGAACGCGAAAAGACGGCTGAATTCAGCCGTCTTTTCGCAACGTAAAATTCTTATTTCCCCTTGACTCTGCCCACGTCGATATTGTCCTTCTTTCTGTCGGCAAGGGCGCGGATCGGGTGATCCTTGTCCTGCAACCGCCAATCC
>JAETTR010000340.1 GCA_021768985.1 Bacillota bacterium | reverse complement strand
AAAAAACGAAGCGTTTTCGCCGAATGGAAATACCGTTTCTCCGACTGCAAAAAAGCAAAAAAACAAGGCGTCGGTCATCGTTTCGAGAGTTGCAATTTACGCCGTTCTGATTTTGTATACGCTTTGGATTTTAATGCCGTTCCTTATTATTATCGTAACGTCGTTTACGACGAACGAAGAATACGGCATGGCGGAGGGATACATCTGGTTTCCGAAAAATCCGTCGCTCGAAGGGTATCGGCGGCTCTTTTTAGACGATCCGTTTATGTACAACGGCGTGCCGTCGTTACTGCGCGGCTTTTTCAACACCATGTGGATCACGCTGATCCCGCTCTTTTCGTCGCTGTTGCAGTCGCTCCTCGTGGCGTACGTATACGCAAGGTATAACTTCCCGTTCAAAAACGTTCTGTTCATTGTTACGGTATCGCTGATGTTTATTCCCCTGGGTGCGTTCGGGTTCGTGGGATATATGTTCTATCAGAATATCGGCTGGACGGAAGGTGGCGCGGCGGTGCTTCCGCTGATTATTCCCGGATTGTTCGCGGGCGCGGGTACGGTGTTCTTTTTGCGGCCGTACGTGGAGGGCATTAACAAGGAGATTATCGAGGCGGCGGAAATCGACGGCATGGGCTTTTGGCAGGTGTTCTTCTCGATCATTATCCCGCTTTCTAAGCCCGCGCTCGTTGCACAGTTCATCTTCGGATTTATCGGCGGCTACAACAACTATTCGGGCGCGCTCATGTATTTGAACGACAAAGACGAGCTCTGGACGTTGCAACTTGCGTTGCAACAGTTGATCGCGTATATGTCTACTTCGAAAGAGGGCGACTATAACTTCCAATGTGCGACCGCGCTCATGTCTATGTTGCCCTTGGTGGCGTTGTATATCGGCTGTCAGAAGTTCTTCATCGAAGGAATTTCGTTTGGCGGCGGAAAGGAGTAATCAAGCATGAAAAAAGGAATATTTACAGGATTGGTTGCGGCGGTGATGCTTGCTTCGGTCTGTCTGGCGGGCTGCGGCGAAACGGCTTGCGAACACGAATTGCAGTCGGTTGCACACAAGGACGCGACCTGTGCCGAAGCGGGGAATATCGCCTATTACCGTTGCGAAAAGTGCGATGCGGTGTTCTTTGACGAAAACGGCGGCATTGAATTGACGGAAGAAAGCGTCGTGATCGGGAAACTTCCGCACAGCATCGAACACTATGCGGCGGTCGAGGGCGACGGTATAAACCGTCCGCGCAGAGAATTCTGGCATTGCTTCGCGTGTGGAAAGTATTATGCCGACGCAAACGTTCAAACGGAAATCTCTTACTCTGATTTGTTCGCGGGCGCATACGATCCCATTCGCCTAACCGACGTTGATACTTCGGGGAATATGTATGTGGCGTCCTCAATGATGCCCGCGATCCGTGACGATTTCACGTTCCGCTGTTTCATCGGCTGGCAGAACGGAGACACGCGCCTGGACGCGCAGACGAAGGATACGTTCCCCAACGGAAAGGTGCAGATCAACATCAATCTCAACAGAGAGTGCACGCTGAATGGTGATGGGTGGTACAACTTCGGCGTCGGCTACAATGCGAAAGAGGGACTTTATTTCA
>JAETTR010000339.1 GCA_021768985.1 Bacillota bacterium | reverse complement strand
GTTATACGGCTTTTTGCAGGGCGCCGGCGAAAAGGACGTTGTCGTGAAATATACCGAAGAACAGAGCAATATCGTGAAAGCGAAAGATTATGTTACCGCCATGTATCAATCCGGTGTTGCGCGTGTTTTCGATACTTCGGGAAGGAGCTCGCTCGGCAGCTTAGACGGCGCTTATGCGCAGGGCGGAAAAATTGTTTACGGCGGCGTGAATCTGACCGAAGCCGCATCCGAAACCCGCGATAAAGCAACCGTAAATACAATCGTCGGAGGCGTCGAAAAGAACTATGCCGCCGCGCTGACGAAAATCGGTGCCATGGTGAAGGACGGACTTCAAACGGGAAAAACTACCTATCTGACGTCATCGGGCGGCGCTTATTTTGTAAACGGTACGGAAGCACAAAAGGTTACGGTAAAACCGTTATCGGGAAACGAGGACGATTTTGCAGCGCTTGCGGGGAGAATAACGGAAGACGCAGTCGCTTACACGCCGCAATATACGGTAGAAGCGGCGTATCACGAGGCAGTCCCTTCGTGCGCGGATACGAACGACTGGAAATACGCGCCGCGCGCGGGGTCGGGAAATGGCATGAAACCCACGGGCTGGAAAGGAGTCGGCGTTTGGTCTACTATCTATTTGCAGGAAGGACAGACGCCCGTATCTAATACCGGAATTGAATTTCAGAACATGAAACTCTGGGCGTATACAAAAACAATCGGTTGGAAACTGCTCGAACACGCGAATCCGACAGGATCGTTTTACGACGAAGACTTTTCCAATGACTCGCATGCCTCGTTTATCTCCAATTATTTCAACGACAGTCAGGAGAAGAGGACGCGCATTAAGTTCGATTATTCTACGCTCGGATATAATTATCATCCGTTCGGCAGTCAGATCGATTTGGTGGAAGCGGGATTTTTAAACGAGGACGGCAGTGTAAAGAACGGAGATGCGTTATATATCCTGTCCGAAATGGATATTCGCTTGTGCGTATGGGACGCATCGGTCCCGTCCGATATCGACGATGCAAAATTTGTTGCCAATATCGGCGCGGATTGGTGGCGCGAAAAGGGCTTGAATTGGACACCGGACTGGAACAGCAATAAAGACGTGTGCGTAGGTCAGTTCCGCACGATTACGAAGGATTGGAAAAAGCTCTATATGACGAACGTCCCTTCGGGACAATATGCGGAAGTATTCAAAACGTTTCCGTTTAATGAGTAAAAAATAAAAATATATTTTAAGGAGGAATTATGAAAAAGGCAGGAAAATTATTGGCGGTGGCGATTGCACTTGCAACGCTTTCCGCGGGCGCACTCGCAGGATGCAACGGTGACGAAGAGCCGTCCGGCGGCAGCACGTTCATCGAGCTCGATCAGGAAACACTTTCGCTCGATGCGGACAATTCGGCAAAGCTTGCAGCGACGGGTGCAGACGAGATCGATTGGACTTCGGAGAATCCCGCGGTTGCAACGGTGGATCAGAACGGTAACGTTACGGGAGTCAATCCCGGAACCTGTAAGATCACGGCGGCAACCAAAGACGGAAAATTCGAGGCGGAATGTACGGTAACGGTTTCGGGCTATCATAAGAGTACAAACGTCTTTAC
>JAETTR010000338.1 GCA_021768985.1 Bacillota bacterium | reverse complement strand
AAGACGGTACACAACGCCGACGGCGGCAACGACAAGCAGGACGGCGAGAAGATAGGCTATCGCCTTTATGATTGTTTTTCCTTTCACCGTTCACCCCCGTATATCACATGACGATAGAATTTTTATCCAAGCTCATGCCGTTGATTGTCGTCGCGTTCGTGTAGCCGTCCATATAAAACACCGTCGTTTTCGTATGAGAAGAATAATTGCCCGTCAGTGTAACGGTAAGTGCGAATAATTCCAACCCCGAATAGGTATAATCAAACGCGCCGTCGTTATAACTCCCGCCCGCTTTAATTCTCGTATAGCTTTCAATCATGGTCGCGGGCGAAAAACTATTTTCAAATTCTTCTGCCCCCATAGGGAAGCTATAAACGCCGCCCGCACGATAATAACGGTAATAACCGTTCAAGCCCATGTTATCCCGAAAATGCCTGATACCGAAGTATAAGCCTTTTTCCGATACGTTGTAGCCCGTAAGCGCGCTTCTGTCTAATTTTTCCTTTACCGTTTCCAGATCGTCGCGGCTGTATTGCTCGGTGGCATATCCGAAGTCAAGCCAATAATCGCTCATGCCGCTCCAATTCTTATAGAGAAACGGCGTTTCCACGGGTGTTACGGCATAAGACACTTGATACGTTTCTTCAAGCGTATAGGTCGTGCCTTTGTCCTGCGTAAGCGTGGGCATACCGCCCGTTGCCGTGCCGTTTTGGTTAAGCTCCAATATAACGCCCGTTCTGCCGCCCGTAAAATCGCATTGCACCGTTCCGAACGACAGCGAAAAATCGTTCAGCTTCTGCGCGTAGTCCACGTTGCAAGCTCCCGTAACTTCGGGGTTGTCCTTTGCCGTTGCTTTTACGGTAATTTGTTCCCCGAACGGTTGCAAGCAGGTGAGCGTTGCCGTCTTGCTCGTGATATAATCGTCGCCTGCCGAAAGCGTTACATAGCTTGTAACCGCCTTTCCGTTCGCCCATGCGCTTGCAGGGTTTTGCCAATTTATCGACCAATCCACGCCCGTATTTTCAGCCGTGTTATCGGGTTTCAACGTTGCCGTTATCGTTACGCTTTCCGCAGAATACGCGCCCGCTTCGTTCACTGCAACCGCCGACATTAGGGAAATGCCGCGGCTTTCCCGCTCGTTTACTACAAGAGGGTTGTTTTGTGCCGTATTATCTTTCGTTTCCGTTTGCCTGTTCTTACCGAACCAACCGCAAATAATGCCCGCAAGCATTACGCCGATAACGATAAACGCCAATATCGCGCATACCCGTTTGACGGCGTTCGCCGTCTTGTGCCGTTCAATTCCGTTTCCCATAATTACCTCCGAATTAAATTTTTTAATTTTTTTCTTTTAGGCTTGCAAAATATTCGCTCAACTGTTTTTCATACCGCTTTATCATGATTTCGGTTATTCGGCTAATCATTTTTTCCTGCGTGTCGGTCATACCGTCCTTGTTCAGCTCGCTCACTTTTACGTATAAAGGCACGTTCAGCATGAAAGAGCCGTCGTCGTTCCGTAAGCCGATATAAGCGACCTTTACAAAATTTTCGTTCGCCATTTTACCCCTCGCCGATATGCGGTTTTTCCTTGCCCAATGCCGCCCAATCTACCATTTTCAT
>JAETTR010000337.1 GCA_021768985.1 Bacillota bacterium | reverse complement strand
TTCACTCTTCCCCAACGCGCGTCACGCACCAGATCCACCATGGGCGCGAACGTCACATTTACGCCGTTTGCTCGCGCCTCGATTGCCGACATTTGGGCGCAACTTTCAACAAGTTCCAAATCGAACGTACCGCCGACGGCGATATTCAAGGGATACACCGTTTTATAGCCGTGTACCACGTCTTGCATCAATAAAAGCGGATTGTCTTTTTTGGCAAACAACGCGGAACGCAACTTCTTTGCCGCATCGATCCCACTGAAATTGAGCGCACTTCCTATATCTCCAAACCGATCTTCGGGCACGCCCGCGTACGAAATACCGGTAACGACGGCGTCCGCATCCTGTATCAAACCCGTCGCCGCAACCTGACTCAGTTCGTATGCCTTTTCTTCAAGCGTCATATTGAAAATTGCTTTTTCAAAGTCCATTCTTAATTCCCTTTAATTCTGCGCATATAACGGTTAGGCAAGGTCTTTTCCCCTTTGGTGAGCGTATATTCTACGGTATAATTCGCTCCTTGCGTAAGGCTGACCTGCGTATTCGTATGATCGCCGCGTTGTACAATTTGTCCCTGCGCATCCTTTACCTCAAAGGTATAGCCGTCAAACACGCCGCTATATTCTCCGTACAGTTTCAAATCCAAATCGCCGCCCTCTTTACTCGAAAGGGTATTGGGGATATCCAATTCAACGGAATACAGTTCAAACAAAAATTCCCCCTTCCCGTAATTGTTTGCGGCATTGCTCCAAACGCCCATACCCACGGCGATATTGTTAGCTCCTTGCGCCTGCACAATAATTTTAGACAAGTCAAAACGACAATGCGCCCAAGTGCCGCCTGTTGCCGCAATGCCGGCGCCATCGCCAATCTGCGTTTCGCCGTCGTTCATGGATTTGTATAAATAACACCATTCATCACCCGCCGGCAATAACTTATACGCCTGAGAACTGTCGGACCGATGCCAAACGCGCATCCATACGTTCAAATACAGTTGTTCGGGCAAACTGTCCGCATTAAGATTCGTCCACAACGGATTAGCCGTATCCTGCAAATTAAGATAGAAGAAAGGAAGAGGTTGGGAGGTTGCATTTCCCTTTTTGCAATACATACGGTACACCGTGTCGTACCCCTCGTACTCCTCGGTTAAAAATCCATCGTATCCCTCGCGATATAAACTTTCAAGCATTTCGTCGCGCGTCTCGTCGATTCCGTTATCCTCGGTATAGCCGCTGTTCCCCTCCTCGGTATACGTTACGTATTCGCCCGGATTTTCATCGCTGCGGTGAAGTCCCGTCAAAAATTCCAAATTCGCCGCCATGCCGTACATTTTTTCCGTACCGTCAACGGCATCCAACACAAAAATGTTTTCATAGCGATCGGCGGGCTTTACATTGACCTCGCGCACGAAGTCCTTGCTCGTTCCGTCTAAGGATATCCGATATGTGACATTATATCTGTTCGCCGCAAGCGGATTATCGGACCCGTTTCTCAAATAATACCGACCGTTTTCCTGTTTAAGGACGTCTACATTTCCGCCGTCAGAATCCGTAACCGATTGAATCGCAACAGTTGCACCGTTCGTATACAGCCCGCTTGCCAACGTAACGTCGATATCCCCAA
>JAETTR010000336.1 GCA_021768985.1 Bacillota bacterium | reverse complement strand
CCTCTTCCGAAAGAGTTGCTCCCCAAACGACGGGGCGGTAAGAAGAATTCCACCGCGCGTTCCAGCCATCGGGCAGTTCTTCCGCCGTCGTGTAGACGGTCAGTTCGCTGCAACCGTAAAACGCATGCGCGCCGAGTTGCGCAATATTTTCCAACGTGACCGACGTAAGCTGTTTGCAGTTACGGAACGCCTGCTGTCCGATATAGCGAACCGTATCCGGCAAATACAGATTTTTGAACGCCGCGCCGTAGAACGCATAGTCGCCGATCGAAACAAGCGCTTTCGAAAAGCCGACCGATTCCAACGAGGTACACTGATAGAATGCGTAATTTCCGATCGAAGTAACCGCCGCGGGAAGCGCGATATTTTTCAACGCCGCACAACCGTAGAACGCTCTCTCGGGGATCTCGGTGATTCCGCGCCCGAGCGAAACGTTTTCCAACCGCTCACACTTGTAGAACGCGCGTGCGCCGAGTTCGGTCACGCCGTTCCCGACCGTCACGTTTTTCAGCGATACAAAATTCGCAAACGCGCTCGCGCCGATCTTTTTCACATTGTCGCCGATAATCAGCGTGTCGATCCCGTGATAATCCACGACTTCGCCGTTCTCGTCCGTCACGTTTTCGCCGCAACCGTAGAACGCATAATCGCCGATTTCGGTCACGCCGTCCGGAATACGGAACGTAATGTTTTTAAAATCCTCTCCGTTCTGCGAGCCGAGCAATTTACAGCCGTAGAACGACGAACGCCCGATTTTTTCAAGCGAAGCGGGCAACGCGCCCAAGGTCAGCTTGGAACAATTATAGAACATATAATCCGGAATTTCCGTCAGACTGTCCGGCAGATTGATTCCGATCAGATTCGCGTTTCCGTAAAATGCGCCACGCCCGATTTTTTCCACCGTTCCGGGTACCGTTACAATCTGAAAATTCCGATTGTTGTAGAACGCGTAGTTGGAAATGCCGACCGTGTCCTCGCGCAGAGCAAACGCGAACTGCTCGCCCAAGTTCAGTTCCTGATAGAACCCGACCGCCCATTTGTCGGCGTAAACCACATAGCTGTCGCTCGCTCTCGCACTGTTCCACATGCCCGAGCCCTGAAAGGCGTACGAATCGATCACCTGCACCGTATCGGGAATTTTGATCGTATCCAAGAGCAGACAGTTGCGGAAGGCATACGCGCCGATCTTTTCCAGACTGCTCTCCGCATAGTCGAGCTGATCAGACGTCTGAAAATTTTCGGTACCGAGAATTGCCGCCTGCAACTTCCCGCACGAGTTGGACGCGTTGGGTCCCAACGTTTTCACGCCGCTCCCGAGCACCGCCCAATACAGCTTGGGGCAGTTGTAGAACGCGCCGTCGTCGATCATTTGCACACAGTCGGGCAGGTTAATATCGATCAGTTCCGCACTCCGTGCGAAGGCTCTGCTCGCGATCCCGATCGTGCCCTCGCGCACGTAATCTTCCGTCTCGCTCATAACGCTCGCCCGATCCGCCATCAATCTCGTAAGCGCGGCGTTCTTATTTCCGACGAGCCAATTTCCGACGTATACGAGGGAGCCCGTTTCGTTGTTCCAGATCTCGGTATCCCGAAAAGCGCTTTCGCCGATCGTCTCGATTCCGC
>JAETTR010000335.1 GCA_021768985.1 Bacillota bacterium | reverse complement strand
CGGAAGCGGAACACCCGCACCCGCTCCTTGGTGCCCACCGCGATATAGCAGAGCCCCACAGGTTTATCCGTACCCTCCGAAGCGGGTCCCGCGATTCCCGTCGTCGCGATCGCAAGATCGCAATGCCCCGCCGTGAGCAGCCCCGAAGCCATTTCGTAGGCGGTTTCGTCGGACACCGCGCCGTGCTGCATCAGCGTAAAATCGGACACGCCGAGCCGATCCATTTTCGAACCGTTGTCATAGGTGTTGATCCCCTCGTAGAATACCGCGCTCGCGCCGGGCACCCGCACGATCGCACGCCCCACACCGCCGCCCGTAAAGGACTCCGCCGTGGAAACGCGCATACGGTGCAACCGCAACGCTTCGCAAAGCCTGCTTGCAAGCGAGACGTCCTCGAGCGCGTAAACGTAATCCTGCAAATCGGTGGCGAGAATGCGCACCACTTCGTCCGCAACCATTTTCGGCGTGGCGGCGTCGTAGATGATTTCGATCCGCGCGCAGCCGTACTTCTCGCTTACGTTGATATCGAGCTTGCCGCCCGCCGCGGCAAACGCGCGTTTGAGCGCGCCGTTGAGCT
This sequence comes from Bacillota bacterium, assembly GCA_021768985.1. Taxonomy (GTDB): domain Bacteria; phylum Bacillota; class Clostridia; order Christensenellales; family Borkfalkiaceae; genus Gallimonas. Next base: position 1,049 of record JAETTR010000335.1, on the reverse strand, counting down.
TATCGGAAGGCGGCGACATCGTTTTGATGACCACGTGCGAATAGGCGTTCTGCCGACGACGGTCGATACACGCCATCGTCTGCCCGCGCACGATCTCCGCGCCCTGCTCCCCGTCGGGCAACACGGCGAAGAAACACTCCTCCGTTTCGAAATGATACCCTTCCGAAAAGCGCTTGCCCGACGCCGAAGAGATGACCTCCTTCGCTTCGGGGAAGAGCACTTTGTCGCAAACGAAAATCAGGCCGTCGTACTCCACGCTCAGACGGACGCAGGCGAGCGAAACGAGATCGGGCGCGTCGTAGGACAAAAACGCGATTTCGTCGAGGAACACCCCGCCCGAGAGCAACGCGTCGAACACCTTTCCGTACTCCACCGTAGAAAGCGGGCTCTTCGTATTCCGAAGGACGATCCCCGCAAATCTCATTGATTCGCCTCCTTGAGCACTTCGCGGTTCTTAACAATATAATTGATCCCCGAAATCACGGTGAGCAAGGTGCAGAGCGCGAAGCACGCAAGCCCGATATAGGCGATGACGTTTCCCGTTACGTACACGTTATGGTCTGCGCCGCCCGTTCCGAGCTCGATTACCGTCATGCTCACGAGCAGGAAAGCGATCGCGATGTCCTGAAAGGTCGTCTTGATTTTGCCGAGCTTATCCGCCGCCAGCACGAGATTTCTGCCCGCGGCGATCATGCGGAAGCCGCTTACGATCAGTTCGCGCGCCAGAATGAGCGCCACGCAGATACCGGCAACGATCAGACCCCACCCGCCGAGCGGCTCCACGAACGCCGTAGGCACGGTAAGGAGCACGATCAACGCCGTGGAAACGAGCACTTTATCCGCGATGGGATCGAGGAATTTCCCGAGGTTGGTGACGAGGTTCCGCGAGCGTGCGATATGTCCGTCGAGCGCGTCTGTGAGCGCCGCGAGCAGGAACACGACCGCCGAGGCGAGATAGCACCAGGGCGAAAGCAGACCGCAATAGAACACCGCAACGAACACGGGGATCATGAAAATTCTGGTCAAAGTAATTTTGTTGGGTAAATTCA
>JAETTR010000334.1 GCA_021768985.1 Bacillota bacterium | reverse complement strand
CTTCTCCTCGTCGACTTTAAAGAAGTACGACGGCGGCGCGATAATCGATCTTTCGTACGGCGCAGGGCACGGCGAATGGACATCGGAAAAGACGTATGACGGCGACGATGAAACCGTTGACACGACGGGTTCGCTGAAAGTAACGGCGACGGACGGAGATTTTTATAGCGGCTTTACGGCGAATGCTCTTGGAGTAATGCTTCCCGACATAACCGGTTATTCGAAAATTTACTTCTACGTTTATACCGATGCGGAAAATGCGGCAGACATATTGGCAGGTACCACTTGGGCAGGCGATACCAATTTGGTGACCGGTCAGTGGACGAAAGTAGAGATCCCGACGAGCAAGAACATAGACACGAAAACGCAAATGCAGGAGTTCCGATTCAGAATTCAGAGAGGAGCAAGCGAAACGTTTTATATCACTTCCGTTTACGGGGTCAAATAAGCAAACAAGGTAAAGCAAAACGAACAGGATGCTCCCGAAGGCGCAAGCCTTCGGGAGTAATTTTCAATCGGGTCTTGACGGATCGGAAGAAAAAGTATATAATGAAGGGAAAAAGGATGGGTTTATGAAACTCGGCTACAAAGAATATTGCGACAAAGTGAAGGGGTGCTTTCTGGGGAAGAACATCGGCGGAACGCTCGGCGCGCCGTTCGAATGCTTCCGCGGCGTGTACGACGTGGATTGGTTTATGCAGGACGTATCCAATCCCGTGCCGAACGACGACCTCGATTTACAGCTCGTCTGGCTGTCCGCCGTCGAGCACGAGGGGAAGAACCTCGATTCGCACGTCCTCGCAATCTATTGGGAAAATTACGTGAGCGCGGTTATTTCGGAATACGGCACGGGCAAAAACAATTTCGCCATGGGGATTCTGCCGCCGCTCTCGGGGCATCTGCGCAACGAGAACCGCAACAGCAACGGCGCGTGGATCCGCACGGAAATCTGGGCGTGTCTTTGCGCGGGAAATCCCGCGTTGGCGGCGAATTACGCCTATTACGACGCTTGCGTCGATCACAGCGGCGAAGGAATCTACGCCGCTGTGTTCACCGCGGCGGTGCAGGCGGCGGCGTTCTTCGAGCGGGATATATCCGAGTTGATCGGAATCGGGCTTTCCTATCTTCCCGAGCGGTGCGGCGTGCGCAACGCGGTGAACGCGGTGCTCGATTGCTACCGCAGGGGCGACGACTGGAAAACGGCGCGCAAACAGCTTCTGATTGCCGAGCCTTCGAGCTTCGGCGAAATCGGCGGGGAATGGCGGGGAACCGCGCAGGTTCCCGCGGGCGAAAAGTGCCCCGTTCAGGAAAAGGACGGGGATATCCCCAAGGCGGTCCACGGCTACGACGCGCCCGCGAGCATCGGCATCGTGCTCATCGGCTGGCTGTACGGCGGCGGTGATTTCGGAAAATCCGTCTGCATCGCCAACAATTGCGGCGAGGATACCGATTGCACGGCGGGCACCTTGGGCGCGCTCCTCGGCATTCTTTCGGGCGCGGAGAAGCTCCCCGAAAAATGGAAAAAGGGCTGTTCGGAGAAAATCGCCACGTGCACGTTGCGCGCCGATCTGTTGCTGAACGTGCCGGAGACGGTGTCCGATCTCTGCGCGCGCGTGGTGAAGCAGTTCCCC
>JAETTR010000333.1 GCA_021768985.1 Bacillota bacterium | reverse complement strand
GCGGTTATACCCGTATATGATTTCTCCGCTTCGGCGCAAGTGATAAAAAAAACTCGAGCTCGACCACAGCGTAGTTGCAAGAAAGAGCACGCTCACACCCGTCGTCGCCCCTTCCGCATTCTCTTTTAAAAAGAGCAACAGATCGCTTGCCCAACCGAACAGCTCGAGCTCCAGAATCGCTTCCGTCTGAATCCCCGCCGTGCCGAACAACAAGGTCAGCCAAAACAGAAACGGCACGACGGACAGGATCAAAAAGAACACGAGGGTACCGGCGAGCGTCGTGTAGCGATTCCGCGAAAGCACGCGCAACGCGCTCTTTCCCCAACGGAATCCCCGCACGAACAGGTTTTCTTTTTTTACCCCTTCCATACCGCACAGTATGTGCAGTTTGAAAAGAAGAAAAACACAAACGAAAAAAGCACGGCGAAAGCCGTGCTTTTTGAATCGTCTTAATTACAGAATCTTGGAAACGACGCCGGAACCAACCGTTCTGCCGCCTTCGCGGATCGCGAAGCGAAGTCCTTCCTCGATTGCAACGGGCTTGATCAGCTCAACGGTAAGGGTGACGTGGTCACCGGGCATTACCATTTCAACCCCCGCGGGAAGCTCGATGGAACCCGTAACGTCGGTCGTTCTGATGAAGAACTGGGGACGATAGTGGTTGAAGAACGCCGTGTGACGACCGCCTTCGTCCTTGGTCAAAACGTAAACCTGCGCCTGGAACTTCATAGCCGTAGGAACGGTGCCGGGTTTCGCGATAACCTGTCCTTTCTCGATATCCGTTCTGTTGATACCGCGAAGGAGCGCGCCTACGTTGTCGCCCGCCATAGCTTCGTCGAGCTGCTTGTGGAACATTTCGAGACCGGTGATGGTCGTCGTCTTGGGCTTATCGATCAACCCTACGATTTCCGCAGGATCTCCTACGTGCGCCACGCCTCTCTCTACACGGCCCGTAGCAACGGTACCGCGACCGGAGATGGTGAACACGTCCTCGACGGGAAGCAGGAAAGGCTTCTTGTCGTCGCGCTCGGGCGTAGGGATATAGGAATCGATGGTGTCCATGAGTTCGAGAATGCACTGGCACTCGGGAGCCGCAAGAACCTCCGCGTCGGGAGCGCCGCTCGTCGCTTTTTCAAGCGCTTTGAGCGCGGAACCTTTGATGATCGGAATGTCGTCGCCGGGGAACTCGTAGGAAGAAAGGAGTTCTCTGATCTCCATTTCGACGAGTTCGAGCAGTTCGGGATCGTCGAGCTGGTCGCACTTGTTGAGGAACACGACGATATAAGGAACGCCTACCTGACGAGCGAGCAGGATGTGCTCACGGGTCTGGGGCATGGGACCGTCGGTCGCCGCAACGACGAGGATCGCGCCGTCCATCTGGGCAGCGCCCGTGATCATGTTCTTAACGTAGTCGGCGTGGCCCGGGCAGTCAACGTGAGCATAGTGACGACCGGGCGTCTCGTACTCAACGTGCGCGGTGTTGATTGTGATACCGCGTGCTTTCTCTTCGGGCGCTTTGTCGATTTCGTCGTAGCGCATCTTCTGAGCCTGACCTTTGCAAGCCATTACCATGGTGATAGCTGCGGTCAAAGTGGTTTTACCATGGTCAACGTGACCAATGGTACCGATGTTTA
>JAETTR010000332.1 GCA_021768985.1 Bacillota bacterium | reverse complement strand
CGTTGCTTGCGGAAGTGTCGTAACGCGCGGTTCCGTCGTACTCGAATTCCTTCGAAGTCGTCGTAATCTCGATCACGCGCGGCGTGACGGCGAGCGTGCCGAAGGTATGCGTGATCTCGTAGTTGGCGGTCACGTCGCTTCCGTTCTCCGTCCGTTCGATGCGGATCGCGATATCGTTCGTCCGCGTGCCTGCGTCCGTAATTTCGGGCGCGGTAATCCCGACCGCGCGGTCGGAGGAAGCGAGTCCGTTCTCCGAACACGCGATCCCCGCCTTTGCGAGCGGCGCGCCGTCGTATTCCTTCGTATCGCTCTCCGTCGTATACGCGAGCGGGCGCAGAGTGCGCCGGATTTCGCCGTAGTCGTACGAAATTTCGTAGTTTCCCGAAAGATCCGTTTCGCCGTCCTTGACGAGATAATGCAGCTCGTTTTTCACACTTCCTTCGGTGACGTAGGTGACGGATGCGATCGTCTTGCTCTCGTCGAGCACGATTCGATGCCCCGCGACGATTCCGCGATGCGCCGCTTTATCGAATTCCTCCGCCGCGGCGACGCGGTGCTCCATGGGCAAACCGTCGTATACGGTATCGTGGCTTTCGGTCGTAATTTTAAGCGGGCGGGGCGTAACCTCGAGCGTGCCGTACTGATAACTGAACTTATAATTGTAGGTAACGGGATCGCCGTTTCCGTCCACCACCTCGTACGTGCACTTATTTTCGACGGTTCCGACGTCCACGATCGTCATAGGTGCGAGAAGCTTCAGCTCGTGATCGAGCACAAGCGCATTCCCGCCGACCGCGAAGCCGCCGTCTGGAAGTTCCCAGGTATGTTGAATCAGCTGCCAGCCGCCGTCCTCGTGCGCTTCCCCGTCGTACACCCAGGTCGCGCTGTTCGTCAGAATCAGAATGCCGCGCGGCGTGCGGTTGATATAACCGTATTCGTAGGTAATTTCGTAATTTTCGGAAACGATCGTACCCTGTTCGGTGACTTCGTATTCGACGATATTTTTCTCGCCCTCTTCGGCGAGCCCGCTCCCCTTCACGTTCGTCACGCTCGCAGGAACCGTGCTCTCTTTTACGGCGAGCGTATGCCCGCCGACCAAGCCGAGCTCGCTCACGATTTTCCAGCCCTCGGTCGCCGTGAATCGCTCTCCGTCGTACTCCTTCGTCGCCGTTTCGGTCAGAATCCTGATCGGGCGGCGGGATACGGTCAGCGCACCCTCTTCGTAAGTAATTTTGTAGTTTTCGGTAATATCCGTCTTTTCGCCGTTGCGGTCGGCGTATACGCGGTATTTCGTCGTATTCGGCGCGCTTTCCGCCCGCACGATCGAAAAGATATGTTCCTTGTCGCTCTCGCAGGAATCTCCCGACACGAGTCCTTCGAACCACGCCGCCGTGCCGAAGATCGTTTCCCCGTCCGGTTCGGCGTCGCTTCGAAGCCCCGCGCCGTCGTAAATTTTAGAAAGCGTGGCTGTGTGCACCGTTAGATCGCATTTTGTAATTTCGAGCGTGCCGTAGGTATACTCGAACGTATAGTTGCGGGTGGTGTCCTCCGTAAGATAGTCGCCGAAAATCGGATCGAAACTCGGTCTTTGCGCCATGAGCACGACTCTGTTTTCGATTCTGCCCAAATCGAGAATCTCC
>JAETTR010000331.1 GCA_021768985.1 Bacillota bacterium | reverse complement strand
CCCCGTTTCTTTCGCTAATTGAGCTTGCGTTAATTTTTTTTCCGCACGCAACGCCTTTAATCGTTCGATAAATTTTTCCATAGCTAAATTTTATCACAAATGAAATAAAAATGCTTGACAAATCACAATTGTGGTTGATATAATGACAATAGTGGTTAAAATTTTTAATTGGAAGGAGAAATTTATGAAAAATTCGGCATTCGAACAGATGTACAGCGGCGAAAGAGGAAGATATGACAGCGTTCCGTTGGATAAAGAATGGGAGAAAATTTCGGATATAAGATCGGACTGTTACGATAAAATGGAGGAATTGCTAAAAGAGCATTCGGAAATAAAAAAAGTTTTTGATCAGCTCATGGAAGCCACGGATACGCTTGGTGCCATAGAAGCGGATTCTTATTATAAAGAGGGATTCCGGTTCGGTTTGCTTTTGGGCGTAGAATGCGCAATCGGTTATAAAGATTAAATCATAATTTTGCGCGATGAATTACGCGCACCCTCTATTTTATTTCACGAATTCGGCGGTTAAAAAACTCTTGGAAAATTCTTCCCGCGGGAGAGGATCGCCGCAAGCCGCCGCGTAAAAAAAGAGGTTGCACAGCCGCGCCGTCTCTTCCTTCGCCCGCGCGAACAGTTCGTCCGCATTCTTCGCGCCGCTTAACGCCTCGAATTCCTCGCCGTACAGATAAGCGGGATTCGTCTCCTTGCGCGGATAGAGAGAGGACATCAGAGGTTCGATTCGGAAGAGCTTTTCCGCACCCCGCCAGAATTTCGCGCGGGATTTTTTATGGAAAAATTTCAGGTAGCGCGCAAACAGTTTGACGCCGCGTTCAAAGCTCTTTTTTTCGATCGGTTTGCGCCCGAGCGCCTCGTACAAAGCCGTGTAAAGGCGGAACAGCGCGCCCTCCCGATTGATTTGCGCGGGCGAAAAGGGGAACTTCCAACCCGCCGCGCGTTTGCCCCGTTCGCGGGCGAAATATACGTCCCAATCGCTTTCGATCAGTTGGTGTTCGGATTTGGTCGCGCCGCGCGCTCCGAGATAGCGGTACACGTAGGGGTGGAATTGCGTATCGGCGCAGTAGTGGCAGATATATCCCGCGAGGTACGCCGCAACGCGGTTTTTTTCTTCGCCGACGCATTCTTCCAGATGTTCGGCAAACAAAGAGAACACGGTATAAACGCCGTTGCGGTGCAGAAACCTTCCGAGGTTGAATTCCTTCTTCGAAAGCGGTTTATAAAAGAAAAAAAGGTCGGGACCCTGTGCCCCGAGAAAATAATAATCGGAATAGCGCTTTGCCGCGAACTTCGCTTCCTCGGGCAGGTTTTCAAGCGCTTCTTCCGAAATCAGTTGATGCGTAATACAAGACGGCATAAGTTCCTCCCGTATTAGTATGGCGATTCCGGAAATTTGTTTTCAGCGAAAAACAAATTTCGTGAAATCAGTTTCTTTTCCCGAATATCGCCGTGCCGAGTCGGATCATGTTCGATCCGTGCGAAACGCACAGTTTCCAGTCTCCGCTCATGCCCATGGACAGATAAACGATATTTTCGTTTTCCGCTTTCAGCCGCTCGTACAGTGCGCGCATACGGTCGCAAAGATCTGCAAGATATTCCGTATCGTCCGAAATCGGGAGCATCGCC
>JAETTR010000330.1 GCA_021768985.1 Bacillota bacterium | reverse complement strand
TGAATTCTTTTTTCATGAGCGCAATCAGCTTCATATCTCTTCCCCCTTCACGCCGCGGTAAATCTCGAAAAACTTATTCTCGAGGGTGTCGCCCGCGCAAATATCGCCGAGCGTGCCGTCCGCAACCGCCCGCCCGTCCACGATAATGCTCACGCGGTCGCACAGCTTTTCGACCAGAGAAAAGATATGCGTCGAAAGAATAATGCTTTTTCCCATCGATTTCAGCTCGGCTAAAAAGTCGGTTACGACCTTTGCCGTGAGCACGTCCAGCCCGTTCGTCGGCTCGTCGAAGATGACGACTTCGGGATCGTGCACGATCGCGATCACGAGCGAAACCTTTTGCTTCATGCCCGTGGAAAGATCCTTCACCTTCACCTCGGCAAACCGATCGATGCCGAAGCGGGAGAAGAGCTCTTTTTTACGCGCCGCAAGCGCGTTCTTTTCCACGCCGTGCAGTTCGCCGAAGAAATCGAAGAGATAATCGGGCGTAAAAAATCCGTCGAGCTTGAGCTCGCTCGTCATGAACCCGATTTTATCCCGCACCTTCTGCGGCTCCCTTGTCACCGAGTATCCGCAGATCGTCGCGTCGCCCGAATCGGGCTTGATCAGCGTGGACAGAATGCGCAGAGTCGTCGTCTTGCCCGCGCCGTTCGGACCGAGCAATCCGTAGATCTGCCCCCGATACGCCGAAAAGTCCAGACCGTTTACCGCCGTCTTGCGCGCGGCGCCCGTCTTTTCGAGCTTCTGTTGTTTTCTGGACAGGGTGAAGGTCTTTACAAGTCCTTCCGCCCGTACGATTTCTTCGCCGAATCCGGCGAACGTTTCCGTCTCCATACAACCTCCCGTATTCCGATCTATTTTCCGCACCCTCGGCAAAACCGTTTGTCGGGCGCGAACAATTCTTTTTTTAGTATAGCACCTGAATCTTTCCCCTGTCAAACGGTTGAAACAGAAAGATGTAGGCATTTTAAGCGCGTTTCGGACGTATGATAAAGTAACATAAAAACGAATACGAAAATATAATTAAGCAGAAACAAAAAAATATATAGGAGATTTTTTCGATGGAAAAGAGCAACACGAACAGCGTACCCACGACAGAACCCGCGCCCGCACCCGTAGTGAACCTGACGGCGGAGGAGCTTTGCGGCTCGACGAACATTCTTGACACCGTACACCTGAAAAATCTCGTTGACGACCTTTCGAAGCTCTACGGCACGTCCGTTTGCACGAAGGTTGCGAAGGACACAAAGACGGCGGCGGAAAAACGCCTGATTCAGGCGATCCGCGCCAACCTTGACCGCTACGAAAGCTAAACGCGGTCATACGTACCCGAGCGCATTTAGAGTATAGCATACTACCCCCCCCCGTCAAACTTTTCGGGGGAAAATATTTCAGATTTCCGAAAAATTTTTTACGGCATAAAAAAATCCGCAACTTGCGGATTTTTTTCTTTTCTCTTATTTTTCGTAACCGTTGGGGTTGTTCTTCTGCCAGTTCCACTGGTCGCGGCACATATCCTCCAGATTGCGCTCCGCCTTCCAGCCGAGTTCTTTTTCCGCCTTCGCGCTCGAAGCGTAGCAGGCGGCGATATCGCCCGCGCGGCGGGGCATGATCTCGTACGGAAGCTCCTTGCCGCAAGCCTTGGAAAA
>JAETTR010000329.1 GCA_021768985.1 Bacillota bacterium | reverse complement strand
GAACAGGTTGATGTGATCCTGCATAATCTTGGCGGCAAGCGAAACGATCTCCTTTCCCGAGAACGTTCCGTCCGTCCAGACTTCGATCGTGAGTCTGTCGTAATCGATGTTCTGACCGACGCGCGCGGGCTCTACATTGTAGTTTACCTTCTGCACCGGCGTGTAAATGGAATCGATGGGAATATAATCGATTACCGTCTGCGCGGGCTTATTGTCCTTCGCGGGACGATATCCTCTTCCGCGCCCGATCGTGATTTCCATGTCGATCTTTCCGCCCTCGTCCACCGTGCAGATGTACTGGTCGGAGTTTACGATCTCCACTTCCGCGTCCTGCGAGATGTCCGCCGCGGTGATCACTGCGGGACCCTCTTTGGTCAGGCGGAGCGTTTTGGTATAATCCTTATCGGTCACCCGCGTTTTGATCGCGAGCAGTTTCAGGTTGAGAATAATTTCGGTTACGTCTTCTTTGACGCCGGGAATTGCGGAGAACTCGTGCTTTACGCTTCCGTCCATAAACTTGATCCCCTGCGCGGCGGCTCCCGGGAGCGCCGAAAGGAGAATTCTTCTCAGACAGTTGCCAATAGTAAGACCGAAACCCTTTTCGAGCGGTTCCACGACGATCTTGGCGTAATCCTTCGCGTCGTTCTCCGAAACCTCGATTTTGGGCATGTCCATTTCGATCATGTAGCTACCTCCTTATATTTGAATTACTTGGAGTACAATTCGACAATCATGTGTTCTGCGATCTGACTGTCAACGTCCTCACGGGTAGGAAGAGCCAATACTTTGCCCTCCAGTTTCTCGGGGTCGAATTCGAGCCACTTGGGCATATTCGCAACCTTCATCGTTTTAATCTGTTCGAAGAACTTATTTTTCTTCCGGTTCTCTTTTACGGTGATCACATCGCCCGCTTTTACGATATAGGAAGGAATATTCACCGTTCTGCCGTTGACCGCAAAGTGGGAATGGTTGACAAGCTGTCTCGCCTGCGTGCGCGAAGCGCCGATTCCCATACGGAAAATGACGTTGTCGAAGCGGCGTTCGAGCAGGGAAAGCATGTTCTCGCCCGTGATCCCCTTCATTCTGTCCGCCATTTCGTAGTACTTGCGGAACTGACCTTCCTGCACGCCGTAAATGCGCTTGGTCTTCTGCTTTTCGCGAAGCTGTAATCCGTATTCGGAAACCTTCTTTCTGCCCGCGCCGTGCTGTCCGGGAGGAAGGGGCCGCTTATTGAAGGGGCACTTCTCCATGTAGCATTTTTCACCCTTCAAAAAGAGCTTAGCGCCCTCTCTTCTGCAAAGTTTGCATTTTGCATCTCTGTATACTGCCATGTTCTTCTTCTCCTATTAAACTCTTCTGCGCTTGGGCGGACGGCAACCGTTATGGGGAACGGGAGACACGTCGGAAATCAACGTAACTTCCAGATCGCAGTTTCCGAGCGCGCGGATCGCGGACTCTCTGCCTGCGCCGGGACCCTTCACGTACACTTCCACAAAGCGGAGCCCGTGCTCTTTCGCAGCCTTCGCCGCCGTTTCGGCAGCCATCTGCGCCGCGAACGGCGTGCCCTTTCTCGAACCGCGGAACCCGAGCGAACCCGCGCTCGACCAGGAGATCGCGTTGCCGCTCATATCGGTGATCGTAACCAACGT
>JAETTR010000328.1 GCA_021768985.1 Bacillota bacterium | reverse complement strand
CGGTAGGGAGAAGAATATGAAGAACGTAAAGGAGTTTCTTGCGGAGGAAGGACAGGCGCATCTGCTTCGTTACTTCGACGAGCTTTCGGACGCGGGGAAAGAGGACTTTTTGCGGCAAGTGCGGCAAATCGACTGGAAAGTGATCCGGGCGTTGCACGGCGAAGGGAGATGGTCGCACGGGAGCGTTGCGCCGATCGAAGGACTTTCGTTAGCGCAGATCGAAGAGAGAAAAGCGGAATACGAGAAAGTCGGCGTCGCCGCGCTGAAATCGGGAAAGGTGGCCGCCGTATTGCTTGCGGGCGGCATGGGTACGCGGTTAGGCTCCTCCGCGCCCAAGGGCACGTTCGATATCGGCGTGACCCGCCCGCTGTATATATTTCAACAGTTGATCGAGAATTTAAAGGAAACTTGCCGCGCATGCGGCGCGGATATTCCTTTGCTTGTCATGACGAGCGAACGGAACGACGATCAAACGCGCGTGTTCTTTCGGGAGCACGGATTTTTCGGGTATCCCTCGGACATGGTACGCTTTTTCGTGCAGGACATGGCGCCCTGCGTCGATTTTAACGGGAAAGTGTTTCTGGAAGAAAAGGGCAGAATCGCGCTTTCGCCCAACGGGAACGGCGGCTGGTATTCTTCCCTCGTACGCGCAGGGCTGTTAAACGATCCGATTCTGAAGCATGCGGAGTGGTTCAACGTATTTGCCGTCGATAACGTGCTGCAACGGATCGCCGATCCTGCGTTCGTGGGTGCAACGATTTTGAGCGAAAAAAAGTGCGGCGCGAAGGCGGTGAAAAAAGTCGCGCCGGAAGAGCGCGTCGGCGTTCTTTGTCTTGACGACGGAAAACCGAGCATCATCGAATATTACGAGTTGTCGCCCGAAACGGCGAATCTGCGCCGCGCGGACGGCGAACTGATCTATCGGTACGGCGTGATTCTGAATTATCTTTTTCATGCGGAAACGCTGCAAAAAATCGCCTCCGAAAATATTCCCGTTCATGTCGTAAAAAAGAAGATTCCTTATCTCGGCAATGACGGACGACCCGTTTCGCCCGAAACGGAAAACGGGTACAAGTTCGAAACGCTGATCCTCGATCTCGTGCGGCTGATGGGGGACTGTCTGCCTTATGAAGTGGACCGCGAGAAGGAGTTCGCGCCCGTAAAAAACAGGACGGGCACGGACAGCGTGGATACGGCGCGCGCGTTGCTCGAAAAGAACGGAGTGAAGTTATAATGAACGAAGAGGCTAGTCAAGAGGTAATTACGTTTTGCGAACAGCTCGTGCGCCTGAACGGCGTAATGAAGGCGCTGTTCGACAGCGGCAATATCGAGCTGATCGGCGAGATGAACAAGGCGGTAAAGGAAATGCACCGCATTCAGCACGGTAGCGAGGATAAGGTGTTGCAGGCGGTTGACCCCGAGTGTCGGATCATATACGGGAATTTCGACATGATAATCGCGGTACTCCGCACGACGGAAGAGGGCGTGATCGATGCGGGCGCGCAGACCGCTCTGAATAAGTTTTTACACAATATCGACGAATTGGTAATCAATATTGCCGCGGCGCTCGGTATCGTATAAGAAAATTTTACGGGAGTATTCCATAAAATAAAGTATGGCTCAAAAAAAGAACAGCGGAAAGAAATCCAATC
>JAETTR010000327.1 GCA_021768985.1 Bacillota bacterium | reverse complement strand
CTGCTCCTCTTTCTCGTGCGCGAGCCGTTCTCGAAAATCTTCTCCGACCCGCGGTGCGCGGACCTCTTCTATATCATGCTCTTCTCCCTGTCCTTCACTTCGGTGTACGCGATTATCCGCGGCAGCTTCTGGGGAAACAAGCGCTTTTTCGCCTACTCCCTGATCGAGCTGATCGAGGAGATGATCATGATCGCGGTGGGCGTGTTTTTACTGCTCTTTACCTCTTCGGGAATCGCCGACGCGAACAAGGCGGCGGTTGCGGTGCTGATTTCCTATCTCTGTTCGTTTGCGATCGCGCTCGTCTACTTCATGATAAAGGGCGGACAACTGCGCTCGCCCAAGGGCGAATTTTTGCCGCTGTTGAAATCCTCCCTGCCCGTGACCGCCATGCGTACCTCGTCCTCGCTGATGAACTCCTTTATCTCCGTGCTCTTTCCCGCACGGCTGATCGCGGCGGGCTGTTCCTCCTCGAAGGCGCTTGCCGAATACGGCGTAGTATACGGCATGGTGGTGCCCGTGCTCATGATCCCCTCCACGCTGATCAGCTCGATCGCCCTCGTGCTCGTACCCGAACTCTCCGAAAGCTATTACAAAAAGCAACGGGAAAACGTGGAGTCGCTCGTCGAAAAGGCGCTGAACACCACCCTGCTCGTCGCGGCGGTCCTCATTCCCCTGTTCATTGTCTGCGGCGAGGGCGTGGGCATCATGCTCTACTCCAACGCGCAGAGCGGAAAACTGATCGAGAGCAGCGCGTTCATGCTTCTGCCCATGAGTCTGACCATGATCTGCACCAGCCTGTTGAATTCCATGAACTGCGAAAAGCACACCCTCGTGTTCTTCCTGCTCGGATCGGCGGCGATGCTCGGTTGCGTGTTCTTCCTGCCGAAGTATCTGGGAAGCGGCGCGCTGATCGTCGGCATGGCGTGCGATTTCTGCATTACGGCGGTCTGCTCCCTGCTCCTGCTCAAAAAGAAGGCGGGAAAACTCCGTTCGGGCAAATACTTTTTCAAACTCGTGCTCGCCATGGCGCCCGTCACCGTCATCGGCGTACTGCTCCGCAACCTGCTGTACAGCTGTCTCGGCTATCTGCCCGCCCTGTTCATCACAGGCGTAACCGTGCTCGCGTTGCAGGCGCTCGCCCTCTCCGCGTTCCGACTCTTCGATTTCCGCAACTTCCAGAAACGGTTTTTCGCAAAAAAACAGAAAAAAGCCGCCCTCCGTTCTTGACATTCTTAAAAAATATGCTTACAATATAAGAAGATATTTTAATTTATTTCGGAGGCAAATATGGAACTGACCGAATCGCAGCGCAACGCGCTCCGCATTACCGTAGACTACACGAACATGACCGACAAATACCTCGGCAAAAGAGGTATTTCGGCAAAACAGCTCGAACACCACGCAAAACTCACCCAGAAGGCGTTCGACTACGTCAAAAACAACCGCGGCAAAGACGAGCTCTTCATGGGCTGGACGGAACTCCCCTATAACCAGAAGGAAATCGTCGCCGACATTTTAAAGACCGCAAAGGAAGTCCGCGCGAAGTTCGAAAACTTCGTCGTGCTCGGAATCGGCGGCTCGGCGCTCGGTCCCACCATGGCGTTCAACGCGCTCTGCCACCTGCACTACAACGATCTGCCCAAGGAAAAGCGCGGCGGT
>JAETTR010000326.1 GCA_021768985.1 Bacillota bacterium | reverse complement strand
TGTTTTACAACGATGCGGTTTACGAAAAGAATCCGAACTATGTGCCGATAGACCCGATTAACGTTGGTAAGGATACGCCTATGACATATCCGTTCTCTTATAACGGAAAATTAGGAAAGAATGAGAGTTTGACGGCAGATGAAAAGGACGGTATCAACATTAAAGTGACGGGCGTTTTGCGGTTGAAAGACGGACTCACTTACGGGTGTCTGGGCAACGGCTTGAACATTACCGAGGCGACGGTCGATCAATATATCGAAGAAAATATAAAGTCGCAGATTGTGCAGTGGATGAAAGAGGACTCGGAATTCCGTATTCCTTTTACGGATTATGTCATGTATCTTTCTCCGGCTATTAATCTGGACTCTGAATATTTTGTAAATTTGGGAGCTTATTTACCGACGGATACCTCCTCTGGCAGGAATTTAATGGTTGCATCGGACATTGAGAATGTGGTTCGCGCGCTCGGCGGCGATCATACGGTGACGGGAATTTCTGTTTACTGTACCGATTTCGACGGCAAAGACGCGTTGCTCGACTATCTCGACGCATGGAACGACGCCTGTACGAGCGGCGGCACGATCAACGGCGTACAGCTCACCGAAACGGACAAAATCACGTACAGCGATACGGTGGGGCTCTTAATGGGCATGATGCAGACCATGCTCGACGTGATCACCGTCGTGCTCGTCGCGTTTACGGCGATTTCCCTCGTCGTGTCCTCGGTCATGATCGGCATTATCACCTACGTATCCGTCGTGGAGCGGGTAAAGGAGATCGGCGTTCTGCGTTCGCTCGGCGCGCGCAAACAGGATATCCGCAACCTGTTCAACGCCGAAACCTTCATTATCGGTCTGGCGGCGGGCTTGTTCGGCATTATCGTAACCTATCTGCTCTCGATCGGGGTGAACGCGATCATTCTCGCGCTGACCGGCATTGCGGGCATCTGCGCTTTGCCGCCGCTCACCGCGTTCATCATGGTGTGCGTCAGTGTGATTCTGACGTTGATTTCGGGCTTGATCCCCGCGCAATCCGCGGCGAAGAAAGACCCCGTAATCGCGCTCCGGACCGAATAAAAAGCAGCGGAGCGGGGCATACTCCTTTCAAATACGATTTGCGAGGTAAGTATGCAAAAAGAAAAAAAGATTCCCAAACTGACCGAAGAAGAGTACGAGGAATATTTAAAAAAACTGTTGGAAAAAGAATAACGGAATTTCAATCGACAAAAGAGAAAGCAATCCGACAAAATTATAACGCTTGCGCAAATGTGCAAGCGTTATAATTTTGTCATAGTTTGAATCCCTTATATCTGCTAAAAGGGAAAACGGAGGTTTTTTATGGCGGAATTATTACTGCTCGACAAACGCACGCAGGGCATGGTGGAGGGCTACGTGCCCGAAGGAGAACTGCTTACATCGCTCGTACGTTTTTTTTCGATCTTTTCGGACGGCACGCGGCTTCGCATTTTATCGGCGCTTGCGATCTCGGGGATGTGCGTTACCGACATTTCGCGCGTGCTCGGCATCAACCAGACGACCGTTTCGCACCAGCTCCGATTTTTAAAGGACGCGGGCATGGTGCGCACCGATCGGCACGGCAAGATCATCTTCTACTCGCTGTACAACGAAATCGTGAACGACGTGCTCTTAAAAGGGGTGGA
>JAETTR010000325.1 GCA_021768985.1 Bacillota bacterium | reverse complement strand
GCTTCCCTGACCGCCGCCACGCACTTCAATGCACGATCCAAATCACGGTTCGAAATTTGCAAATAACTCTTTCCGAACGGATCCCACTTTAACGCGTCTATGCCGCGGGCAACCGCCTCTTTGGCTTTTTCGGCAAATTCCGACGCCTCCGAAGCCCCTGCAAACCAACCGTTCGCATAAATCCGACAATCGTCGTTCATCTTTCCGCCCAATAACTGATAGACGGGCACGTTCAGTGATTTTCCCAAAATGTCCCAAAGCGCAATTTCCACTGCGGAAAGCGCGCTCATCAGCACTGCGCCGCCCCGCCAATAGGCATCGCGGTAAAGATCGTGATAGTGCTTTTCAATTTGACGCGGATCCTTGCCGAGCAAATATTGCCTGATATGGTCTACGGCGCCCGTAAGCGCTTTTTCTTTGTATTCGAGCGTTCCTTCTCCGACGCCGTCGATCCCCTCGTCGGTATATACCTTTACGAACACCCAATTCGTACGGAAACAATCTACGATAAACGTTTTAACATCTGTAACTCTCATCCTGCTCCTCCTGCAAAATACACACCCGATTTTCGTATCCGATTATATCAATCATAGCAAAATTGATGCATCCTGTCTACATTCATTTGAATAAAAAGTATAAAATCTGATGCAATTTACATCGAAATGTCTTTTTCTTTTTATAAAAAATACGCTTGCCTGCGGCAAGCGTTTCTAAAATGCAAACTATTTGGTTATAAAGGCAAGTCGGCGACGGAGCGAAACACATACGTGGGTTTTACATCGCTTGTTTGAAGATCGTTGAGCGTCGCCTCTCCGCTCAACACGCAAACGGTGTCTACGCATGCGTTGACACCCGCTGCGATATCGGTGTACAGTCTATCCCCCAAAAGCAGCGTTTCCTCTTTGCTTACCGCAAATTTCCGCATGGCGCACTCGATCATCATCGCCTGCGGTTTTCCGATATACACGGGGCGCCTTCCCGTCGCCTTCTCTATCCCGTAGCACATACTCCCGCAATCGGGCACGTATCCGAAATCTACGGGACAGACGAAGTCGGGATTGGTAGCATAGAAGGGCAATCCGCTTCCCGTAAGCATTTTACAGGTATTGCGGAGCTTCTCCCCCGTGAGCTCGGGATCGAATCCGACAAGAACCGCGCACGCCTTTTCGTCCGCCTTTTGCGTGACGGTCAACCCTCCGCGGCGCAGTTCTTTTACGAACGACTTCGTTCCCTGCACGTATACGAGGGAATCGCCGAATTTTTCCTTTAATAAGATGATCGCCGCCTGCGTGGAAGTAAAAAAGTTCTCTTCGTTCGCCGCCACGCCCATTCTTCTGAGTTTTTTAACGTAATCGCGCACCGATTTGGAAGAATTATTCGTAACGAAAATATATCTGCCCGATCGGGAAATGCGCAGTAAAAGATCGTTCACACCTTCAAAAAGGGTGTTTTCGCGGTAGATCGTGCCGTCCATATCAAATAAAAACAATTTTTTCTTTTTGATCGAATCAGCGTTTTTTCCAAAATTATCGTTCACCCGATCACTCCTCGTCGCAGCGTTCGATAGAATCGATAAACGGATACTGCGACATAATTTCGTCAAGCTGCGCGGACGAAAGCTCCTTATTTGTGTTCAGCGTCGCGCTGTAATAAACGCGCTCCTCTGTCCGCAGTTCTCC
>JAETTR010000324.1 GCA_021768985.1 Bacillota bacterium | reverse complement strand
GATTTTAACCGACCCGTATTTATCGGACAGCGTTGCGAAATCCGAGCCGCAGAATTTCCGCAGGCAGCCCGTTGACGAACGCTTTTTTAAATTAAAGCCGGACGTTATCGTTGTTACCCATGCGCACGGCGATCACTACGACAAAGAAACGTTGCGGCGCTATCTCGGCGAAAAGAGCGGGGTTTTGGTTTTGTCTCCGAAGAGCGTATGGTCGGACGTGCGCATGTTCGGCGGAATTCGGAACCGATACGTGCTGTTTGATTGCGGAACCGAATGGACGGAGGACGGCATTCGTTTTCGTGCCGTCAAAGCAGAACATTCGGATGCGTGCGCAATAGGCTTGGTCGTTTCGGCGGAGGGGAAAAGCTACTATGTAACGGGCGATACGCTGTATCACGAAGCTGTTTTCGGCAGTTTGCCGCGCAAAAAATACGAAGCTGTTTTTTTGCCCGTCAACGGCAGGGGAAACAACATGAATTTTGTTGATGCCGAACGATTCGTAAAGCGCATTCGGACGAAATACGCCGTTCCGTTGCATATAGGAATGTTCGACGAACTCACTGCGGAAGATTGGTGTTGTTCCAAAAAAATCATTCCGCAAATTTATCGGGAAATTAAATTGGATTGAGAGAGAAATATGGCAGAACGTTTCAAAGAGGAAAGAGTGGACGTCGCCGTCATCGGCGGCGGCATGGCGGGCATTTGCGCGGCAATCGCCGCGGCGCGTCATGGCGCGAAGGTCGTGCTCGTGCAGGACAGACC
This sequence comes from Bacillota bacterium, assembly GCA_021768985.1. Classification (GTDB taxonomy): domain Bacteria; phylum Bacillota; class Clostridia; order Christensenellales; family Borkfalkiaceae; genus Gallimonas. The sequence goes on along the minus strand of JAETTR010000324.1, from coordinate 922 downwards.
CGTTTTGGGCGGCAATGCGTCGAGCGAAATCCGTTTGTGTATCCGCGGGGCAAGTCGCGATTTTCCCGAGTACCGCGAAGGCGGAATCATCAATGAATTGGGTAATCGCAATATCATACAAAATCCGACGAAGAACTATCCCTTATGGGATGCGGTGCTCTACGGAGCCGTCAAAGAGGAAAAAAATATTACGCTTCACTTAAATTGTACGTGCGTGGGCGCGGAAGAGAGAGAGGGAATAATCGAAAAAATTACTTGCCGCGGATTAAACAATTACACCGATTACGCGATCTACGCAAAGATTTTTATCGACTGCTCGGGCGACTGTATTTTGGCGGACTACACCGACGCGGAAGTAACGTCGGGGCGGGAGGCGAAAACGGAATACGGCGAGTCGCTCGCACCCGAAAAAGCCGATCGTCTGACGATGGGGAACACCTGCTTTATACAGGCGAAGGAACGACCTTATGCGGTGAAATACGTCGCGCCGTCCTTTGCGCGGAAGGTGACGGAGGAAGAGATTGCGCGGCGCATGAATCTGATCGACAAGGATTTTTTCCGCTTCGACAATTTTTGGTGGGTGGAGTTCGGCGGTACGCGCGACACGATCAAAGACGCGGAGGCAATCAAAGAGGACTGTATCGCGGCGGCGCACGGCGTATGGGACTACGTGAAGAACAGCGGAAAATTCGAAAGCGAGAATTGGGAGCTCGATTTTGTCGGCGCGATCGCGGGCAAGCGGGAGAGCAGAAGATATATCGGTGATTATGTTTTAACGCAGAACGACGTGCAGAACGCAACGAAATTTTACGATGAAGTCGCCTACGGCGGCTGGCCGATCGACGATCACGATGCGCGAGGATTCGACGCGCCCAAGTCGTCGAACGGATACTATCATCTGAACGCGCCCTATCCCATTCCT
>JAETTR010000323.1 GCA_021768985.1 Bacillota bacterium | reverse complement strand
CTTCGGGCAGCGTTACGGTAAGCGTAACGTCGTCGCCTAACGAATAAGTCTCTTTATCGAGTGCGATTCCCACGCCCTCCGCGTCCTCGGGAACGTTCTGCGTAAGAGTAACCGTGCTTGCATGAACGGGAAGCGTTTCGGTAATCTCGAAATTCCACACGGCGTTCTCGGCGGAGTTATAATCGTAGAAACCCGTCTGCGCCTTTTGCGTTGCATACTCCGCAGGCAAATCGTAAACATATACAAGCTCGTCGCCGAGATAAACGCAAGCTCTTCCGCCCTTGCGAACGAGCTGCATCTCGATGCCCTCTTCGCTCTGCATTGCCGCCTGCTGATCTTCGTCGAAATAATGGAAATTGATTTCATTTTCGAGCCAAGATTTCGCGTCCCACTGGTCGGTTGTAAACGTTAAACGGTAGCGGCCATCGAACATCGCTGCGCGCAAGATCAGATATTTTCCGTCCTCAAATTTCATCCAGATTCCCTGCGTGTGCCATCCGTGCGTACTGTTCGCCTCTTTTATCGTAATGCTCGTCGAAATATCGAGAAAGGCTTCTTTGGTAAGAACGTTCAGCGTATCCTTGTTGCAGCCGATCTGCGCGTGCTCGTCGTTCACTTTGGAAAAGTCGTGCGCCGTCTGACCCCAACCCATGACAAAATCGAACATGTCGTAACTCAAAACGCAACCCGTCGAACCGCCGATCACGGAATTTTCGTTCTCGACGACTTCGAGCGTGGTGGTGTACGGAAGGTATCCCGTTTTGGAAATGGTGAGCGTATAGCTCTTACCGACGCGCGCGTTTGTGATCTCGAACTCACCCGTTGCGGTATCGAAGTCGATTTCGATTCCGTCGTCCTCGCCCGTATCGAGCGTCACGCCCGCATAGTCGGTTATGAACTCGCCCATTTTCCACAGTTTCACCTGTCCCGAAGCCGTGCCGTATGCGGATTTCTCCGCGCCGCATTCGCACTTGTTGTCCGGGCCGAATATGTGATCCTTCTTTTCGGATTTTTCGCCGTCTTCCACACAAATCTGCCAGTGTCCCGTATCGTCGTAATCCCACTCCGTGAAGTTGTGCTTGTGTCCGCCGCAACCCGTGAGTATGCCCGCGGCAAGTCCGCAAGAGAGCGTCATGACTGCCAACGGCAATAAAAGTTTCTTTTTCTTCATTTCTTTTCTCCTTATCTTTTTTTATCTAAAATACATTCCTGCATTCTATTCGATTTTCAGTCGATCTCGATGTCGATCACGATATCCTGCGTGGGCTTTTCCACCACAAAGCGATACTCGCCGCTGATTTGGTTCAGCTTGCCTGCCGCCATGTAATCCACGCCGTTCACGAGCAGCTTTTTCACGCTTGCGCCGTTTACCGTCTTTACCACGAAGGTCGTATCTACGCCCGAAAGCACGTAGTCGAGCCCCGACTTCTCCGCAACCGTTCCTCTGCCGCTTCCCGTTTTGTTCACGATGATCTTATGGCTGATCAGCCCATCCTTGCCGAAATGGAAAAACGTGCTCGGGTTTAGCCACTCGATCTGTTTATAATTTCTGGACCACTGCGACCAAAGTCTGTCGGCATGCTCATCCGTTCCTGCGTAATTGTACGAAAAGATGTGAACGGGATCGATTCCGAGAACGAGCGCGTTTTGTTCCTCCTCGTTCTTTACGTTGTAGCCGCAGAACTCC
>JAETTR010000322.1 GCA_021768985.1 Bacillota bacterium | reverse complement strand
ATTGCTTTAATCAGTGCCTGCGAAGTCTTACTTTCGGTAAACTGTACCGTGCCCTTGGAATCAACGTATTTATTTACGATCGTGAACGTGACATTGCCCAAGGCACTGGAAGAAGAAGTCGTCCAACCTTTGGTCGTTTGATACAGTGCGGTGTTCATGCGCTCGTAAACCCCTTGCGAATTACCGCCACCGTTTAGCGTAAAGAAATCACGGCTATCCGTCAGACTGAAATTACCCGAGGACCCGTCCGTTTTCGAAAGGGTCAAATCCCAGCCGCCCATTTTCGGCGTTATCGATCCCGAATAACCCGAATAATTCATGCCCTGCGTATAATACTGATTACTCTTAAAAGGCGCCCAAAAGTAAGAATCCGAGAAACTGATCTTTGCCGATACTTCGAACGTTCCCTGTACCGTTCCCGTACCCATTGTAATAGCCGTGGTGTAGGAAGTATCTTTTCCCAAGCCGATACTGTACGTTCCCGTACCCGCACAGGCGACGGAGCTCGTAACGCTTGCAATGCGCTTTACGTAATGCACGGGGAAACTTGCCGAAATATCCGCGTTATCTTCGGAAGTCGCCGTAATTGTTACAGGCTCCCCAAACGCTTGATTTACCGTTATGCTTGCGGTCAAAGATCCCGCACTGCTTTGCGATACCGTTACGTAATCCGAAACCGCTTTCCCGTTCGCCCAAGAGGAAGAGGCGTTCTCAAATTTCGCCGTATACCTTACGGCTTTGTTGGTCGCTTCTTCGGGCTCTATGATCGCCGTAACGGAATATGCGCTGTCTGCCTGCGCGTCAATTCCGTATTCGCTGTATTCCTCTTCGGGAATAACCGCGCTTAAAAGCCGAATCCCGCTTCCTTTTACTTCCGACGGAAGCAACGATCCGCCCGAACCAATGTTATCGCCGCCCGTTTCAATCTCGGCGGGCTTAAATCCCTTCGAAGGTTTATACGGGGTCGCAAATTCGAAAATGGCGAGTACGATCCCCGCCGTTAAGAGGACGGCAAGGGCGATCGCTAAAAACTTCCACCCGCCGTTTTTGGTTTTGTTGTTACTTTTTGCCATTGTTGTTTTCTCCTTAAAATTTGATTTGCGGGTCTGACCCGCCCGCAGGGGCTCTTTGTCTTGGTGTCTTGGTTGGTTCCCGTTATCTCTTGCCGCGCGCCTCCTTTCCCTTCGGCGGGGCTACTTTCTTTTCGTTGTTTTTCAGCCAACCGATATAACGCAGGCTATCCCGCATAAGGGAGCGGAAACAGCCTTTGCCTGCGTATGCGCATTTTCCGCAATCCGCGTCGGGTCCCGAAGAACAGAGTTTTAACGCGCGTTCCGTTTCCTGCCGTGTCATGTTGTCTGCTCCTTTCCCGAAAAACAGGGATTTGCGTCCGGACGATCCGCGCCGGATAGATCTTCCGAAACCCTAAAAACAGGGATTTGACTTCGATCTTTGACCGCGCTCTTTTGCGCTGCGCGTTGGCTCTGATCGTTGACCCCCGACCGTGACAACGTTAGCGGAGTAGGATCACGAGCGTGAGTGATTGCAAGGTCATAACAGGGACAAAGAAGCAGAAAGGCTTCGGGCGTGTAGTTTATCGTGCACCCGTCTCCGTCCCAATATCCGCATTCTTTCGCACAGTTCCACATGGCTCACTCCTGCAAAATCTTTTCTGCAAGTTCGTAAGCCTTGCGCGCCG
>JAETTR010000321.1 GCA_021768985.1 Bacillota bacterium | reverse complement strand
ATCTCCGCCAAAGAGAGCTCCCGCGCGAGCACGACCCGCTCCGCGCCCTGTTCCCGCCAGAACGCCGCCGAACCCGCGTTCAGCGTGTTCGCCTGCGTGGAAATATGCACGGGCAAATTCGGCGCGACCTTGCGGCAAAGGCGGAACACGCCCGGATCGGAAATCAGCGCCGCGTCCGCGCCGAGCGCTTCGAGTCGGCGGAAGTACGGTTCGAGCTCGGAAAAATCGGCGTTTTTCGCAAAGATGTTCGCGCAAACGTATACCTTTTTCCCGCGCGCGTGCGCGTAAGACAGCCCCTCGGCAAGCTCTTCTTCGGTAAAATTATCGGCAAAAGAGCGCAAAGAAAAACTCTTTCCGCCCAGATACACCGCGTCGGCGCCGAAATAGAACGCCGTTTTCAGTTTGTTCAGGTTCCCCGCGGGAGCCAACAGCTCGGGTTTCATGCTACTCCTTTGCTCATTTCTTTACGCTTACGGCAAGCCCTTCGGCAAGCTCCAATATTGCCGTATGAAAATCGGGGTCCGATTCCAGCACGTTTAAATACTCGCGGATATGTTCCGCGAGCATACGACGCTTTTTCGGCGGCTCTCCGCGCACCCAACCGAAGAGCAGAACGTCGTCCGAACACAGCACGCCGCCCGCGTTCAACAGGCGTTTGCAATCGGGAAAATACCGCCTGTACTGCACCTTGGGTCCGTCCAGAAAGATGAGATCGTACCCGCCCTGCAACAGGGGCAGGATTTCGCCCGCGTCGCCTTCGAGCAATTCGGCGCGGCGTTCGAATCCGAATAACCGAAAATTTTCGCGTGCGCGCGCCGCCCGCGCGCCGTCGGATTCAACGGCGGTGATATGCGCATCCGAGCATGCGAGCATGGCGCAGGAGGTGAGCCCCTCCGCCGCGCCGATTTCGAGGATCCGCCGGGGGCGTTTCTCTGCGATCAGCCCGAGCAGATATTCCAGCGTTTCGTCCGCCGCCGTGGGATCCCGCCCCTTTTTCGCCTCCTCCCGCAGAGCGAGCAGACGACCGTCCAGTCCGGAAAGTTTCATTTCTTTTTCTTCGGCGCAGGCAACCCTTCCGCCGTTTTTTCGAACAGTTCCTGCAAAAACGCCTTATTCCGCGATTCGACCACGTAGCGCGGCTTCGCGCCCAAATAGGGCGGAAGCTCGGGCGCGCCCGCAAGATACGCGGAAGATTCGCGCGTGATCTTTACGAACAGCGTATTGTCGCAGATACAGCCGATCGATTTTTCGTTACAATAGAGCACGTATTCGCCCATCATGGGATGTACGCGCACGTCGTGCAGACCTTCGAGCAATTCTTCCAAAAAGTTTTTATCGGTTGCCATAATTTCCTCAACAGTATTTACGGATTACCCTATGTACGACGGGATACGGCGAACGCTTCGCCGCTTCGGGCAGAGGCGGGTTTTCGCCCGCGATATGCGCGAACACCGCGCCGAGTATTTCGAGCTGTTCGCGGTAGATAGCCGAGCTTCCGCACGCCCGCAAAAATTCCTCGTATTCCTCCTGCGCCGAAGCGATATCCTCCCAATCGAGATTGACGATCGTAATAAAGAACGCCGTGCGGTATTTCCAGCCCGTGCCTCCCACGCTCCGCAGACAATCGACGCACTGCGCCGCCCGCGCGGTGTCGTCGAGCGCAAGATACGCCTTCACGTAGAGCTGAAACAGAATAATGCGGTAAAC
>JAETTR010000005.1 GCA_021768985.1 Bacillota bacterium | reverse complement strand
CGCAAGCAACGTATATCACGTGGCGAGCGGCGGGGAAGAGAAAGGGCTGGTTTTAAAACACGCGTTGAAGGCGACGGAATGGACGGAAATCACCGACGCGGGCGAGGAAGAGAACGTTTGCGTTTATATCGTCATTGACCCGGACGCTCCGGAAAAAGACGTGAACCGCAACTACACGGTAAAGGTCGTAGGTTACGGCGCGTTGAAGGTGACCCCGCGCAAGATCGTAGCCGTAACGGGCAGTACGCAGTTCGTCTACGACGGCGACCCGCATTCCTATACGGAAAGTGTCTCCGCGGTAAAAGCGGAGGGCGCGGGGAGCGGTTTGGTACTCGACCATAAGCTCGTCGCCGATCCGAATAATCCGATTTTTTCCGCGACCGACGTTCGGGATACGAAAGCGGAGAACAACAAGTTTACCTGTCTCGTGCAGGACGGCGCGGGCAACGATGTCGGCAAGAACTACGAAATCGTGCGTTACGTGTACGGCACGATCGAAATTCTGCCCCGTCCGATCGTCATTCATTCGCCGAAGGACGAAAAGGAATACGACGGCGCGCCCCTCAAAAACGACGCGTACACGGCGGACAATCTCGTGACCAAGTTAGGTCACGAACCGGTCGCGCAGAACGATCCCGTGGAAATCGTGAACGTCGGCGAACGCGAAAACGGGAACGAGTTCAAAATCCTCGCGGGCGAGACGGACGTCACCGAAAACTACGAGATTACATACGACTTCGGTATGCTGAAAATCACGCCCCGCAAGTTAACGCTTTCGCCGAAGGCGCTCGGAAATCTCACTTACGGCGATTCGTTCGGCGGCTACGAGCGCGGGAAAAACAACTTCGCGTACGGCGAAGGAAGCAAGCGGACGGTCGACGGCGAGGAGTTGGAAATCACCGTCTATTACACCACGGACGCGGCGGGGAACAACCGCGCAACGGTGAAGGACGCGGACGTTTACTACGTCTGGATCGACCTCAACGGATATACCGTTTCCAAGAACGGCGCGCAGGTCGCCGAGAAAAACTACGCGCTCGAACAGGCGGAAACCGTGTCGTTCGAAGTCCTTAAAAAACAATTGCGGATCAGATTGCGCGACGCGAAGAGCAAGGTCTACGACGGCGAAGTTTATACCTTCCCCGCGGACGGATTCGATTTCACCGAGGGCACGAACACCGCTTACAACGAAACGCTCACGCTCGGAATTCTCTATTTTAACGAAAAACTCGACAAGTATACGCAGGCTTTGAACGCGGGCGTGTATACGATCACAATCGACCCGAGCGCCTGCCGGATCGATGGAAGCGTTCCCGCAACGCGGAACTACAGCATTTTATCGTCTACGGTGAAATACGAAATTACCAAGCGTCCGTTTACGGTCGCGCTTCAGAACGAGGAACACCGCGTCTACAACGCACAACCGTTCGATTACTCCAGGGAAGGGCATATCTTCGAATGCGAGGGGATTCTCGCGGGCGATCGGTTCGAGGGCGTAACGTTCTGCCTCGATGAGAACGGCGCGGAGGTTTCCGCCGTGTTCGCGGGCGCGTATACCGTAAGGTTGCGGGAAACGGGCTGGGAAATTTACGGTGCGACGGGCAAGGTGACGGAAAACTATACGTTAAGCGATGCGACGGACGGCGCACTGCAAATTCTGTCCCGCAAGATCACCGTGAGCGTACGGTTCGACGGGCGGGATACTTACGAAACGGAATACACGGGCTTGCCCGTGTCCGTGCCCCAAGGCTCCTTCGAATCGCGGAGCGAGGACGGCGGCGCGGGATTCGTGAACGGCGACGAGCTCTCTGTAACGCAGACGTATACCTATCGGCAGAACGGCGCGGAAACCGAACCGATCGAACCGGGGCGGTACGCGGTTTCCCTGTCGCTGACGGGAAGCGAACTTGTTGCGAAGAACTATGAAATTACTTACGAGGACGGCGTGCTCGAAATCGTAAAACGGCACGTCGTCGTACAGCCGAAGATCGAGGGTGCACTCGAATATAACGGCGAACCGCTTGACCGCGGTCTGCTCGACTTTATTCATTGGCACAAGGACTTCCCGGACGAAGAGGGATTCGTAGACGGCGACGAGCAATATTACGAGCCGACTTATCGGATAACCGATCTTACGACGGGCGAGGATTACGCATGGGATCAGCCCTTGCAGGCGGGCGGATATTACTTAAACGTTACGCTTGCCATTCGGGACGGATTTCAGGGCGGTTACAGCATAGAATACGAAACCGCGTATTTCTACGTAGCGCAGCGCGCGATCGGCGTGCGGATCGACGATTACGAAAAGGAGTACGACAAGAAACCCGTCGGAACCGATCTGCTCTCGTTTACCGATTATTACGCTCCGAACGACGGGGAAACGGGATTCGTAAAGGACGACGCGCAAATTGCAACGCCCGTATACGAATTCGAAAAAGAGGGTGACTTGTTCGAGTCCGCCGTCAACGCGGGCGGGTATGTGATCCGCATTTCGCGCTTTACGGACGAAGACGGTTGGATTTCGCGCAATTACGATCTGACCGATCAGGACGCGGGCGCGCTGACGATCTCGCCCCGCAAAATCGTGATCGTGCCGACGCGGTATTCCGAGCTGTTCACGAGCATGAGTCAGGTTGTGTCGCTTCCGCGCGACCATTTCGAGCTGTTGAGCGGCTCGCTCGCCGAGGGCGACAAGCTCGAAGTATACGGCGACAACGCGTTGCGCGCGACCGAAGATTTTATCGCCTGGGTGGGAATCGCTTCCGTTTCGATTACCGATCGAAAGACGGGCGAAAACACGGCGGGTAATTATACCGCGCTCTACGAATACGACGAAACGAATCCCGATCTTGCGGGATACAACGAGATGAAGTTCACCGCCACGCTCACGTTCGGGAAACGCAAGACGGAGATCAGGCAGAACGTGCCGCCCGCGGGATATTCCGTCGTGCAGTACGAGGGGGAGAGAGTCACGATTCCCTTCCGCGGCGAGGGCTCCGAGCTGTTTACGAACGTTTCGTTTAACGACCGTTCCGACAAGACGGTCACGCAGGCGGAGTACGGGTTGTTGAGCGGGCATCGAATCGTCATAACGGACGCGTATACCGACGACAGACCGGGCGTAACGCAGAAGTGGTTGCGCGGCTGGGAGATCGTAGACGCCGACGGATACGACGTAACGTATTTCTATACGGTCACCGTAAACGCTTCCGATCCCGCCACGCATATCACGGTTCGGGCGCGGGAGCTCAAAGTCACGGCGGCGGGAATCCCTTCGGATTACTCGGAGGGCGACATCGTCGGAATTCTCGCTTTGGAGGGCGAGCTGTTCGAAGAGCAGAAAATCGAAATCAAGGTCGTCGGCGGGAAGTTCGTCGCAACCGTGTTCGAAGAGTTCGAGCTCGGACCGGACGACGTCCGGAGATTCGATCGGACGAAGTATTATTCGATCGAAATCGTTTCGCAGGCATGAAAACCCGATACAAGCCAAGGAGGGCGGATTTATGAACCGCGGGTTTTGCTATTATTGTACGGAAGGGGTGCGTTCGTCGTGCACGGCGCTCTTTCGGAACAAACACTTTTTCCGAAATCTCGTCTACTTTTTTATGGAGCTGATCGGAAGAGTCACGCTGTTTTTCGGTCCGCTGTTCGATCTTGCGGGCGTGCGGCAGGGCAAAATTTTGCGCAAGCAAAAACAGATCGCCGTTTCGCCGTGCTTTCGGGAAGCGGGCAAGGCGGGCAACGTGTGGACGTATTTTATCACCGTCTGCGTGGAAGGGCTCATGTTCCTCGCAGGGCTCGCGGTTCTTGCGCTGATCACGGGCGCGCTCGGGCTCCTCGGTTACGCGATCTCCACGATTTCGTCCGACCTCGACGCGAATCTTTTCGTGTCGATCTTCGCCGTGCCGGGGTTACTCCTCGCGCTCGTCTATCTCGTCGTTCTGCCGATTATATTTACGCCCACGCCCTGGATCGTTCTGAATAACGAGGGGATCACGGTGGGCGATGCGCTCGCCGCCTGCTTCCGGACCATGAAGCAAAACGGCAAACTCACGGTTGCGCTGAATACGCTGATCCCCTTGCTGATCAATCTGGCGGTTCTCGGAATCGGGGTGGGCGGCGCGTTTTTGTGGAGCGAATTGCTGACGGGGAACGAGCTCTATTCCCTCGTGATGATTGTCTGGATTCTGGTCTCCGCCGTCGGGTTTGCGGTCGTCGCGCCCATCTTCGCGCTTACTACGCGTTCGGCGAACGAACACCTCTTCGAGGATATCGTGCTCGATCCCGTCGCGGCGAACAAGCGGACGAACGGCATCAATATCACGCGGTGCAGGGGGCAGAAATTCGAGATCAGCTCGATCGAGAGCAATCTCACCGCGCTGTTCGACGAAACGGACTCCGAATCGCAACCCGTGCTCGAAGAGATCGTGAAGGAAACGCCCGCGTCGCCGGCAGTCGATCTCGGGAGCGCAATGCAGACGCATCCTTCGAAGAGGAAAAAGGCGCAACCGCCCGAGGCGGAACCGATCGCGAAGGAGCCGTCCGAGCCCCTTCCCGAACCCGAAGATGCGGAGGAGGGAACGCCCGAACCGCCCGTGTTCGAAGAAACGCAACCCGAAGCGCCCGACGAGCCGACGGAGCCCGTCGAGCCGATTCCCGAGCCGACGGAACCCGAGGAAATCGCGGAACCAGAGGAACCGCCCGTCGCCGAAGCCGCGCCCGAAGTTGCGGAAGAACCCGAAACGGTTGCGGCGCCCGAAGAGGAAGCGCTTCCCACCGTAACCGACATTCTCGGGGAAGCGGACGGGGCGGAACCGGAGGCGCAAGGGGAGGAATCCTTCGAGGATATCTTCGGCGATCTTGCCGAAGAACCGCAAGCGGAGCCCGCGGCGGCGGAAGCTGCGGAAGAACCTGCGGAGCCCGCGGCGGCGGAAGCTGCGGAGAGAGAACCGCAGACGGAGAGCGCGCCCGCGCCCGAAAAAGAGCGGAAGAAGACGGCGGCTTCGAAGTTGCTTTCCCGCCTGAAAAAGAAATAAACCGAGAGGATTGAAATATGACGATGACGGTCTGGAGAATCTTTTGTCTTGCGTCTATGGTATTATTCGTAGCGGGGGTGATCGCCCTGTTCGTAACGCGGCTGTTGAAGAACGTTTACTACCATAACTTTACGCAGGACGAGTTGATGCGGGATGCGAAAACGACGAACTCGCGCAACGCGATCTATTTTACTTCCGGAGAAACGAAGAAGTACATCAAAAAATACGTCGTCTGCAAAACGGCGTACGACAAATACCTCGTGTGCAACTACGCAAAGAGCTTTTCTTCGGTCAAGTTTTTCGTGGTGGAGTACACCGCGCACAGGCGGGTGCTCGCCGTTCAGCAAATCGTCGAGCGGCAGACGGGCGACGCGTCCAAGGTGATCGCGTTGCACAGGCGTTGCAAGTACGTGAACGTGGTGATCGGATCGGTCGAAGGGCTGGAAGTGAACGCCGACGTCATTCGTCCGCTTTCGCTCGCCAAGATTCGTCTGTACGCGTTTTTGAAGAGCTTTACGATCTTTCTGGGCTTGTTCGTCGCGCGGCATTTCCTCATCGAGCTGATCGTGAAGAACGGGGCGAAGTATTTCATGGCGGATTTCCTCAATTATATCGCGATCGGCGGAAGTCTGCTGCTCGGACTTTTGAGCTATTTTATTACGGTAAAGTGTTTCCGCCACAGAAACACGAAGGCGCAGAGCGGAGGTGCACTCGAATATGAGTTCCTTTAATCACGTAGAAAAGATCAAATATACGAGCGGGCAGGATTCCGTCGTATCGCTCGGCGAATATATCTTGTTCGAGGACACCCGCGCGGAAGAAAAGTTCGCCGTGTTCAAGTTCTTCAACAATCTCAACCAAAAGCTGTACGCCGTTCGGTTCGAGGTTTCGCAGTTCGACGGTTCGGGCGCGCTTCTCGAAAAGTCGGTGTTGCTTCACGAAAATTTCGAGGCGGAAGCCAACGCGCCCTTCGTGCCCAACGCGAAAATGCGGATCAACTTTTTGTGCGAAAAGCTCGGCGTGAAATTGCTCTTCGCCGCGTTCGACCGCGTGAAGTGGGAGAACGGCGAATTCAAGGACAATTCATATAAATTCGACCGCTACGCGCAAACGGTTCCCTCCGCTGCGCCCGCGCCCGCCCGCGTTGCGGCGCCCGCCCCCAAAAAGAGCGCGCAAAAGCAACTCAAATACGGATTCTCGATCCGCAACGTATTCCGTAAGAATATTGCAAAGTTTCCCAAGGTGTTCAATGTGTTCGTCATTCTCGTCGTGCTGGGCTTCGTGATCGGGGCGGCGTTCCTCTTCAAAAACCGTTCAGAAATGGTCTATCTGGATGGGTTCGATCTCCGCGTTTCGGACGGGCGCGCCACCATCTGCGGGTACGACGGCGGGCAATCCGCCGTGACCGTGCCCGACAAGGTGGGCGATTACAAGATCACGGCGATCGCCAAAGGCGCGTTCTCGGACAGACGGATCGAAAAAGCGGTGTTCGGGAATCAGGGGGAGCTTCGCATCGAGAGCGGCGCGTTTACCCATTGCGACGGCTTGCAGAGCGTTTCCGCTTCCGCTGAATGCGGCGTGATTTACGTGTCGGAAAAGGGATTCGAAAATTGCCCCGCGCTGAAAACGGTGGATCTGCCCACGGCGCGGCTTTCCCGCGGAAGCTTTTCAGACTCCAAGCAAGCGAATTCCGTCTGCTTCGACTCCTTCGTGTCCGCCGAAGCGGTTCCTTTGAAGGATCTGTTCGGCGGTGAAGAGATGACTTTTAAAACGGTGAGCGTGAACTGTGCGGAGATTCCCGCAAGCTTTTTAGAGGGCGTGAAGGCGGCGGACTTTATCGCCCGCAATCCCGCCGCCGCGCTCGGCTACGGCGCGCTGAAAAACGTGACGTTGCGGATCACGTACGGAAATTGGACGGGCGTTTCCGCAAATTCGTATTATCATTACGATTCCTGCGATTTGCTCGTAGACGAGGTCGTCGCCGTGAACGGAGAGTCGGATACATTCATTCTGCCGTCGGCGGTGACGAAGTTCGAAGCGGGGAAATTCTACCGCGAACTCTCCGCCGTGCGTTCGATGAAAATCGTTCAGATGGCGGGCTCGTTTGCGCCGACCGCCGCGTTTTTCCAAAGCTTCCCCAATCTCGAACGGCTGTCGTGGAGCTGCGCTTCTCCCGAAGCGGGCGCTTTGCAAGCTCTTTCGGGACTGAAATATCTGGAACTGCACGCCGCCGCTTTCAGCGGGAATCTGGACGGACTGTTCGGCGAAACGACCGTTTCCCTCGAAACGCTCGTGATCGACTGCAACGCTCTGCCCGCGGGGTTCTTCGGAGAGGGGCGTACGGGGATCGTCCGCGCGATTCTGCTGAACACGCGCGCGATCGACGATCTTGCGGGGCTTTCCGCGCAGAGCTTATACCTGCCCGCAACGCTCGCATACGACGGCGCGCTGTTCGGACTGCTCGCTTCGGCGGACGTGAACGAATTCCTGTTCGAGGGCGACAAGCCGCAGGGCGCGGAGAATTTCCCCGAAAATTACGTGTGGAATTACACGGGGATCAAAGACGAATTATATGAATTTTAACGGAACGTACCGGACGACGGAAAGGAGGTGAAGCGGTGGGTTTCATGACGTTTACGAATATCGCGGGCGCGGTGGACGTGATTCTGGCGCATTGGGAGCTGTCGCTTCTCGTGCTCGCCGCATTCACCGTGCTCTGCATCGGTCTTTTCAAGGGATTCGGAAAGGGGTTCAAGGCGCTCGTCTGGGTGCTCGTCGTGCTTGCGCTCGTCTGGGTCGCCGATCTCGCCGTGCACGCCTTTACGGAGGATTTGCAGGGCTTTATCGGCTACGCGATCGGTTGGACGCCCACGGCGATCTTCTTCGTCATTCTGCTCGTTTCCACACTGGTAAACGCAAAGCGCGGGCTACATAAGAGCCTCGTCTTGCTCGTGCAGTCCGTTTGCGCGGTGGCGGTCTGTCTGACCTTGTTTTTCGTCTGTATTTCCTGGCGGCAGGTGGACGTTTGGCTGTTGCAGGCGGTCAACGCGGTCATGGGCGGTCCGAACGCGTTGCAGAATACGCTCGGGGCGAGCGCGGAGTGCGAAACGCTGCGCGAGGTGTTCGCCGACTATCTGCCCTCCCTTCTGGACGGCACGCGGGAGATCGGCATTCTGCTTCGGGATAACGGCGCGTACGTGATGACCCTCGTCGATCTGGGTTACCGTATTGCGCTTGCGATCGTGTGCTGGGTTCTGTATCTCGTGCTCGTGTTCCTGCTCTATCTGATCTACGCGATTTTCTATCCCGAACGGCGGTACAAAAAGAAAAAGAATCTCGCGTTCGCGCGCAACCAGACGGATTGCAGTTATAAAAAACGGCATACGGGCGGCGGAGTCGTCGGCTTGTGCCGCGGATTGGTGACCGGACTGATCACCATGTCCTTCATCGGGAGCGTGTTCTTCATCGCCGCGGGCGGCACGGGCGAAACGCAGATTGCGGAAATCAGCTTCGGCAACAAGAACGCGGACTACGCGTACTCCATTTACCGCTCGGTGGAAAGCTACGGCGCGCAGGGGATCTTCAAGGTGCTCAACACGGTGAAGGACCCCGAAGACACTCCGTACTATCTCTTCGCCGCCGATCTCGTGCTCTCGGGCGGGCTCGACGACGAAAAACACGGGATCCACGAAAATATCCGGTTCCGCAAGGAAATCGGCGCGTATACGGGCTTTGCCAAGGACACGCTGAATTTGTTGTTGAAGTACGGCGAAGCCGAGATCGCGCCCGTCCTGCGCGGCGAGGGCGGCTCGGACGCCATGAACGCGGTGCTCGGCGTGACCGCGTTGCCCGAATTCCGCCTCGAATTCGAAGCGCTCGTCGATCGATTCGACGCGCAGACCTATTTTATCAACTTTTCTCTTTCCCTCGTCGATTCGGTGATCGCCAATCTCGACGACATGTCGTTCGCCTCCTCGGTGGGCGAGGACAACAAAGAGCTGTTAAAGGTGCTCTTCAAGCGCGGGCATCTCTCGGAAACCATTCCCGACGAGCGCGCGATGATCGCGCAGCTCGGTACGAACGTCGCGACGGAGGAGAAGCAGATTCATCCCTGTCTGAACGTGAATAAGCTGTTCACCAAGCGGGACGCGCAGACGGTTCTGCGGGTTGCGCTCTCTCTGCTTTCGGGCGAGGTTTCCGTCAAGGAGCCGCTCACGCTCGCAAAGACGCTTCTGCCGCAGATCGAAAGTCTTTCCGTGTTCTCCTCGGAGCGGAGCGAAGAGATCAGTCCCGTGCTCGGCAGACTGTATTGCTATCTCGAAAACAAGTACCTGACCGAAGCGGGCGGCGCGGGGTTGACTTACGCGTCTTTGGCGGCGGAAAAGGTGGATTGGTCGCGGGAGATTCGTTCTCTGCTCGGCGTGTCCGACGATCTGTTCGCCATATACGATCGGGTAAAGGGCGGAAATATCTTTCAGTCGATCGCTTCCATGTTCGACGAATCCGATCCCGATTACGCCCAAAATATTGCGCGGTACGACAACGTGAGTGATCGGATCGCCGATTCCGCGCTGCTCGGGAAGGTGCTCTCTTCGGGCAAAATGGGCGGGCTGATCCGAACCCAACTGCAAAACATCGGCGAAAACGTCTACGTGCCCGATACGATCGTTTACGAAAACAAATACGACGAAGCGGGGAATCTGATTTCCAACGGCGAAGCGTATCAGCTTCTGCGCGGGTTGCGCCTTCTCGGCGACGGCGAGAACAAAGCGTTGGTCGAATCGATTTTCTCCTCTTCGGCGGACTTCAAAGAGGTGCTCGACGGGCTCGCCGCGGCGATCGCGCGGGAGGACGATCGGGGAAAGACGCTCTCCGATTATTTCACCGATTCGGTGCTGTTGCGCTCCGTCGTGTCCAACGTGCTCATGGAACAGGGGAGCGGAATCGTGGCGGTGCCTACGCTCTCCCTCGAAACGGATTCCAACCGCAACCCCGTTCGGCTCATCAATAAGGCGGAGCTCAAAGAGCTCTTCGACGCGCTGCCCAAGACGGTCGATCTCATTCTGTCGCTGGCGGAGGGAGAGGTTTCCGCCGAGGACGTGGCGAAGTTGCTCGAAAACGAAACGCTGAACGAGTTGCTCGACGGCGGGAATAAGATCGTGGAGGGTACGGCGGCGAACGCCTTCCTGAAACAGACGGAGGGGAATCCCGACGTGATCATTCCCCGCAGACTGCAAAATTTCGAGGAGTGGGTCACCTACGGAAAGCCGGGCGAGCTGAAAAACCTGCTCGCCGCCGTGCGCACGCTCGGGCTCGATCTGACCGAGGTCATTCAAAACGGCGTGGACGGAAACGCCGTGCTCGACCGGTTAAAGGAGCTCGAACGGGAGCAGATCGAGGAAATGCTGCAATCGGACGTGTTGCACTATACCGTTTCCGAACAGATCAAAAAGGAGAGCATCGGGTTCGGCAGCTTCACGCTCGTGATCCCCGCTTCCTCGCGCACGCCGCTAACGGACGACGTCGTGCCCGATCTCATCGTAAAATCCGAACTCGTCACCGTGTTTACCGAGGTTGGCGAGCTGAATCTCTCGGAGAATTCGACCACGCAGGAGATCGTGCGGGCGCTCGTCCGCCGCAAAGAGCTCGTATCCGAAAGCTTTATCTTCGGCGCGTCGGTTGCGAACTATCTCGTTTCCGATGCGGAGATCCGCGACGCGCTGAATCTTCCCGCGCGCTACCTCGAAGCGGGTTCCTCCGAGGAGCTCGCGTACTACGGCAAGGCAAACGTCTGGTATCCCGAGCTCCCGCTTCTCATCACCGCGCTCGACGAAATTTTCTCCGTTTCCGCAGGGGCGGATTTCTCCCTTGACGGCGCGGCGATTTCGGATCGGATGAACGAGCTGTTGCGGGATATGAACAAGCCCGCGGATCTCTTCCCCGAACGCACCAAGCTCGAAGTGTGCTACGATTCGGAGATCATCCGCAACGACCTGACGGTGGAGCTCGACAAAGCGCTCGACGGGGTCGTCAAGGAGAGCGTTCGGAACAACGCCAAGGAACACGGCTATTATACGATCGCCGAAATGCGCGCCCTTTCGGACGCGGCGGACCTGTTCGGACTCGACTTTTTAAAGATGGAGGGGAGCGAGCTCACCGACAAGGTGAAGGGCGAGCTGATGAACGCGAACAAGCCGCACGCCGACCGCGGCGGCAAAACGACGCTCGAAATCATCTATCCCTCCGTCATCATCCGCAATATGACGACGGAGGAGATCGACAAAGCCGTCGGGGCGGACAAAATCGACCTTGCGGTGCGCGACGGATTGAAAAAGGATTCCGTATACCCGCAGGCGGAGGTTTCCGCGCTCGTCGCCGCGCTCGACGAATTGGAAATCGAATCGACGGACAAAGTCGGGGATTTCGATTTCGCGCAGATCGGCAGCTTTAACGGACAGAGCAAAATTTCGCCCGAAAAAACACGGCTGAACGCACTGTACGAATCGGATCTGGTCGGCGGCATGATCACGTATTCGGTGAAAGCGGCGATCGGCAGAAGCGGCGGGAAGCTGCGCGATCACGCCCGCGCATACCGCGCGGAAATCGCGATTCTCGAAGAAACGGAAATTGCAAGCCTCGTGACCCTCGTCGGGAACGGAAAACTCGAGGAATACGACGTGAACGCCGTTTCTCTGAGTACCGTGTGCGCGTTCGCGGAGGCGGACGGCACGGGCAGACCGCGGTCCTATCTCGTCACGGCGAGCCTTTCGGCGCAGATCGCGGAAAACGACGGATTGGTCGTTCCCGCGCGGCTGATCGGCGAGGGACTGATCGAAAACGGCGAACTCATACGCTTTCTGGACGCGTTTTCTCTGTTGCAGGGCGAGGGCGCGCTCGGGGCGTGGAACGTGGAGAACGATCTCGTTCTGCCCGACGCGGAATCCCGACGGACGCTCACGGACAGCGAAATTCTGCGCGCGACGCTTTCGCGGCAGGTGGCGAAGCTGAACGGCGGAATCGCAATCGCGAGAACGGGCGTCTTTGTCGGAGAGGACGGAAAGGGGAACCGGATCGCCGTGCTCTCGCAGGAGGAATTGCTGGCGCTGTTTTCGGCGCTCGACGCGTGCGGCACGGACGGCGGAAGGCTGGAACTGCCGGAATTCAATCTGGACTATCTTGTGGAAAACAGAGCCAACCTCGGCGCGCTGTACGTGTTCGACGGAATCCGTTACAGGGTTTCCGCGGTCATGCGGCGGGTGCTTTCGGAAGAGCCGCAGGAAGAAGAGGTATACACGCTGACGTGCGCGGGCGCGGAGACGGTTGCGCGGGAGGAAACCGCTTTTGCCTATCCGCTCGAAACGGTTCTGGAATTTTTGAACGGCTATGAAGGGTAAAGTTTCAAATTAAAGTTTCGTTTGCTTGCAAATTGCGGCGCAAAGTGCTATAATCCGTGGAGATTTGAAGCATAATCTATAAAAAATTCGGAGAAGTTCTATGCATAATACGGTAGCTGTACACAACGATTTATTCTATATCGGCGGAAACGACAGGCGCATTTCCCTGTTCGAGAGCGCGTACCCCGTGCCCCGCGGCGTGTCTTATAATTCCTATCTGTTGCTCGACGAAAAAACCGTGCTCTTCGATACGGTCGATCTGGCGGTGAGCGAAGTCTTTTTCGACAATCTCGCGTTTCTGTTAAAGGACCGCCCGCTTGACTGCGTGGTGATTCATCACATGGAGCCCGATCATTCCGATTCCTTCGCCCGCCTTCTGGAAAAGTATCCGAACGTTCGGGTGATCGCCAATCAGAAAACGGCGCAGATGCTTTCCAATTATTACGGGTTCGATTCCTCCCGCGCGCACGTCGTGAAGGAGGGGGATACCTTTTCTTCGGGGAAGCACACCCTGCGCTTCGTATTCGCGCCTATGGTGCACTGGCCCGAGGTAATGTTTACCTACGATGAAACTTCGCAGACGCTCTTTTCGGCGGACGCGTTCGGAACCTTCGGCGCGCTCGGCGGGAGCATCTTCGCGGACGAGGTGAACTTCGAACGGGATTGGCTCGACGATGCGCGCAGATATTATCTGAACATCGTCGGGAAATACGGCGTGCAAGTACAGAACGCGCTGAAAAAAGCGGCGGGGTTGAAAATTTCCGCGGTGTGCCCTCTGCACGGACCCGTATGGCGGAAGGATTTCGATCGATTCCTTGCAAAGTATTCGGTGTGGAGCGGGTATCAGCCCGAAGAGAAGGGCGTAGTCGTGTTCTACGCTTCCGTTTACGGACATACGCAGAACGCCGCCGAGATCCTCGCGACCGAGCTCGTGAAAGCGGGCGTGAAGCAGGTGAAAACGTACGACGTTTCGGTGACCCACGTCAGCGAATTGCTCTCCGAGGCGTTCCGCTATTCGCACGCGGTGTTCGCGGCGACCACCTATAATAACGCGATCTTCCCGAGCATGGAAAACCTGTTGCGGGAGTTGCAGTCGCACGGGTTCAAAAACCGCAAGTTCGCGGTGATCGAAAACGGCTCGTGGGCGGCGCAGTCGGGCGGACTGATGCAGGCGATTCTCACCGCAATGCCGAATGTTACGCAGATCGGCGAAAAAGCGACGGTGCTCTCCGCGGTGAATGCGAACAGCCGCGCTTCCCTCGAAGCGCTCGCGGGCGAAATTGCGAAAGATTTTCTTGCCTGAAACGCTTGCTTTTTTAGATATCGGCTGTTATAATAATAGGGAACTCATGAAACGACTGCGCGTCAAGCAAAGGAATTTCGTGAAAATACAATCGAATACTTCTTTGGGGCGGAGTGAAATTCTCCACCGGCAGTAGAGTCTGCGAAGGGCGCAAGCCCCCGAACGGGTGAAATTCCCGTACCGACGGTATAGTCCGGATGATAAAAGAAAGATCAAGCGGTTTTTTTCGCGCCCCTTTTGGGGCGCGTTTTTTATACGTCATATTAAGGAAAGAAATTGAATTCAAAGTGAGGAATTGAAATATGTCGGAAAAGAGAAACTATTTTAATGCAACGAGAATTGCGATGATCGCATTGTTCGGTGCGCTTGCGGGAATTTTATATTCATTCGTGTTTCCGATTGCGGCGGCGTTCCCCGTTTTTCTGGAATTGAATTTTTCCGATATTCCCATGCTGATCGGAACGTTTGCGCTCGGACCGCTTTCCGGAGGAATAATCGTTGTAATAAAAATTCTGATAAAGCTGATTATTAAATCTACGGGAACCGCTTTTGTCGGGGAGCTTGCAGATTTGCTGATCGGCTTGGCGTTTATCGTTCCCGCAGGGTTGATTTATCAGAAAAAACGTTCCTTTAAGAGTGCAATGATCGGAATGTGCGTCGGCATGTTTTCTTCCGTAGCTGTTGCGGTTTTCGTGAATTGGATTATACTTGTACCGTTTTACATACAGCTTGTGTTCCACGGCAGTTGGGATCCCTTGATTGGTATGATGTTGCCGCTCTTTCCTTCTTGTACGAAAGATACGTTTTATAACTTCTATTTATGGGTATCCGTTTTACCGTTTAACTTTATGCGTTGTCTGATTGCGATAATCGTTACGCTTCCCGTATATAAGCATATTTCACGCGCCATCGTGAGCGTTAACAAAAAGCTTGCGCCAAAAAAGGAAGCGACTGCCCAAGAAGCACGTAAGCGCACTGTAATCACTGTGCTTGTATGCGTGGCGGTATTTGTTCTTTTGATCGGTTTCGCATTGCTCCGTTATTTTCTCAAAAAATAAGTAAAAACGTTTTGCGAAATCAGTACGTAGTCCGTTTTTCTTCTTGCAAAATACAGCCGTATGCGGTATAATAATCGCGTATGGCTGTTTATTTATCCCGTTCGGCGGACGATACGTTCGAATGGGCGAAAAATTATGCGAAAACGCTCCGCGCGGGCGATACCGTCCTGTTGGAGGGCGAGATGGGCGCGGGTAAAACGGCGATCGCGAAGGGGATCGCCGCGGGACTCGGAATTACCGAAGAGGTCACCAGCCCGACCTACGCCTACATCAACGCATACGGCGACACGCTGTTTCACTTCGATTGCTACCGCGTGACGAGCGAGGCGCAGGCGCTTGCGCTCGGCTTTGCCGACTACTTCGAAGCGGGCGGAATCTGCCTTGTGGAATGGAGCGAAAATATCGCGGGATTGCTTCCCGAACGCTGTAAAAAGATCGTTCTGAAAAAGCGCGGCGAAGAGGAAAGGGAGATATCGTTTTGAAGTTTCTTGCAATCGATACGAGCGGCGCGCGGCTCACCGTCGTGGCGGCGAACGGGCAAACCGTGATCAAGCGCACGGAATGCGACTGCGCGCAAAAATATTCGGTGCTCCTGGCGGGCGAAATCGAAGCGGCGCTCTCGCTTGCGCATCTGCGCATAGACGAATGCGATTTTCTCGCCTGCGTGGTGGGACCCGGTTCGTTTACGGGAATCCGCATCGGCATCGCCACCGTCAAGGGGCTGTGCTTCGCGTGCGAAAAAACCGCGCTTGCCATCACCTCTTTCGAGGAAGCCGCATACGCTGAAAGGGGCGGAAAGCGGCTGATCCTCGTGGACGCGGGGCACGGAAACTTTTACGCCTGCGGCTACGGCGAGGAGAACCGCGAAGAGATTCCGCCCGCCTTTCTCGGCGAAGAGGAGGTCGGCGCGCTGATCGCAAAGGGCTACGCGCCCGTGCGCGCGGAGCAAGCTGATCTTGCCGAGGGATTGTATCGCGCGGCGGAAGCGAAGAAGAACGAAGCGGGCGCGCTCGCGGATTTGACCGCGCTGTATTTGCGCAAAAGCTCGGCGGAGGAGAAACGGTGAACGGAAGATTCTGGACAATCGAGGACCTCGATCAGATCGCCGCGCTCGAAAAGGAGTGCTTTCCCGTAGACGCGTGGAATCGCCGCATGCTTGCCGATTCCTTTCTGTCGGGGAATTTCTTCGGCGTTCTGCTCGAGGAGGACGGCGTGATTACGGCGTACGGCGGAATCAGTTATTTCGAGGACGAGGGCGAGCTCGTGCTGATCGCCACTTCCGAAATGTACCGCCGTTGCGGCAGGGGGAACAAGATTCTTTCCGATCTTCTGGAGGAGGCGCAAAAGCGGGGAATCGGGCGGGTATTGCTCGAAGTGCGCGTGTCCAACGCGCCCGCGCAGATGCTCTATTTGAAGCACGGCTTCCGCGGGCTGTATTGCCGCACCCGCTACTATCCCGACGACGAGGACGCGATCGTCATGAAAAAGGAGTTCGATTGAGGCTTTCTTATTTGCAGAAAGGAGAGGGGCGGGATCTCGTCATGCTCCACGGCTACCTTTCCTCCAAAGAAAGTTTTTACCCGCAGATAGCGTATTTTTCGAAATTTTACCGCGTAACGGCGCTCGACTTTCCCGCGTTCGGCGGGGCGGACCCGATCCCGTACGCATACTCCGTATCCGACTATGCGGATTGGACAGAAGAGGCGCTGAACGCGCTCGGGATCGCCTTTCCCCGCGTGATTGCCCATTCCTTCGGCGGACGGGTCGCCGTGAAGTGTCTTTCCCGCGGGGAGATATTCGACCGCGCCGTGCTGTGCGGTTGCGCGGGGATTCGCCCCGAACGCACGCTGAAATATAAAATGCGCGTGCGCGCGTATCGGATCGCAAAAAAGATCGCGCCCGCGTACGCCGAAAAAAAATTCGGCAGTCCCGAATACAGAAGCCTTTCCCCGCTCATGCGGGAGAGCTATAAAAAAATCGTGAACGAGGATCTGCGCGAGGACGCGAAAAAGATTTCCCGACCCGTGCTCTTTATCAACGGCGAAAAGGACGGCGAAACGCCGCCTTCCTCGGCGGAAATTTACGCGGCTTGCGTCAAGGACGGGCGCACTCTCGTCCTGCAAAACTGCGGACACTTCGCGCATTTAGACGACCCGCTCGCGTTCAATCTGGCGGCAGAGGAGTTTTTTACATGAATTTAACCTTATCGCTCACCCTTGCAATCGTATTCGGCGGCATTCTGACGGCGTTCTTTCTGTCGCTGTGCACACGCCGCCAACTCGGCATTTTGCAACAGGAAGGCTATTCTTCCGAAGCGCTGTTGAAGTGGTGCTTCAAAAAGGGGAATCTGGAGGGGCGCAGGCTCTCTCTGCTGGCGCTTTCGCTGTTGCTGCTCACCGCGCTTGTTAACTTGTGCTTCTGTTTCGCGGGATACAAAATCGCCAATCTGATCGCGCTCGCGCCCTATGCGGGAATCTATGCGCTCTACGTTCTCTCGGAAGAACGGCGCGCGTTGAAGGTGCCCGTGAAGTTCACCGCGCGGCTCACGCGGTTGACCGTTTGCAACACGCTGTTCGTCGCGGCGTTGTCCTGCGGGTTCGCGTTCGCGTGCGAAGCGGTCGCGCAGGCGGTCGGGAGCGAATGGTATTTTCTCTTCCGTTACGTACCGTTTGCGGCGCTTCCGTTCGCGGTTCCTTTCGTGCTTGCGTTTTCCAATCTCGTCATGCGGCTTTACGAAATTCCGCACGCGAAAAAGTTCGTTACCCGCGCGCGGCGCGCGCTCGAAAACAGCGCTTGCGTGAAGGTCGGTATTACGGGCAGCTTCGGAAAGACGAGCGTAAAAGGGTTCGCGGAGACCATTCTTTCCGAAAAATTCCGCGTGCTCGCAACGCCTTCTTCCTATAATACCCCGCTCGGGATCGCCCGCACGGTGAACGAAAAAGGGCTCGACTGCGAGATATTTCTTGCCGAAATGGGCGCGCGCAGAACGGGGGATATCGCGGAGCTGTGCGAGCTCGTCAACCCCGCGTTCGGAGTGGTGACGGGCGTGTGCGGTCAGCACCTCGAAACCTTCGGCACCCTCGAAGCGGTGCGCGCGGAAAAGGGCGTGCTTGCAAGGCGCGCGGCGCATGTCGTGCTGGGCGCAAGCGTCGCGGACATGGCGGAAGGAAAACAAAACGCGCTCGTCGCGGGGCGGGATTTCGGCGCGGAGGAGATCGTGCTTTCGGAGCGGGGCGTTGCGTTTACGCTCCTTTTGAAGGGGGAAAAGCTACCCGTCGAATTGCCCCTGTTCGGCAGACAGGTCGCCGAAAACGTCGCTTTGGCGGCGGCGCTCGCGTTGCAGCTCGGCATGAGCAAAGAGGAGATCGCGGCGGGAATTTCCAAGATCCGACCCGTGCCCCATCGGCTCGAAAAAAGGGAGGGGAACGGACTCGTCATTTTGGACGACGCCTACAATTCCAACCCCGAGGGCGCAAAGAACGCCGTGGAGGCGCTCAGGGCGTTCGGCGGAAAAAAGTGCGTGGTAACGCCGGGGCTCGTCGAGCTCGGCGCGATCGAAACGGAGACGAACGAGGCGCTCGGTAGAACACTCGCCGGGCTCGATCTCGTCATATTGGTGGGGGAAACCCGCGTGCTTCCCGTGCGGAACGGCTATCTTGCCGCGGGCGGAGAGGAGAGCAGGCTGTTTCTCGTGCCCGTGCTCGAAAAGGCGCAGGAAATATTTACGGAAAAGCTTTCGGCGGGCGATTGCATTCTGTTTCTGAACGACCTGCCCGATAAATATTGAGAGGAAGAACGATGACGTCTTTTTTGGAACTTGCGGAGAAACGGTATTCGGTGCGGAAATTTTCCGACCGCCCCGTGGAACAAGAGAAACTCGAACAAATTCTGCACGCGGGTCTGGTTGCGCCCACGGCTTGTAACAAACAGCCGTTCCGCATTCTTGTGATTACGGAAAAGTCGGGGCTTGAAAAGCTGAAAAAGTGCACGCGTTGTGCGTTCGACGCGCCTGCCGCCTTGTTGGTTTGCAGTCATAACGACGAATGCTGGAAACGCTCGTACGACGGAAAGCCGAGCGGAGAGATCGACGCGAGCATCGTAACAACCCACTGTATGCTCGCCGCCGCGTCGCTCGGAATCGGCACGTGTTGGGTCATGCATTTCCGCCCGCAGGCGGTGCGCGAAGAGTTCGGCGTACCGAAGGAATTGGAACCCGTTGCGTTGCTCATAGCGGGGTATCCCGCGCCGGACGCCGCGCCCTATCCCGGGCATACGGAGTTCCGTCCGCAGGAAGAACTCGTTCGTTATGAGAAGTTTTAAATCGAATACGGCGAACCGCCCTTACCGAAGATGAGTTTCGGAGGGCGGTTTTTTCGTGCGTTTTTGAAGGGTTATTTTATATCAAAGGAGATTTTATGCAAAAAACGGTTGCTGTATTTTTCGGCGGAAGGTCCAACGAACGGGAAATTTCGGTCATCACGGGTATGCTGGCGGCGAATCTGTTGCGCGAGAAAGTTCGCGTCGTTCCGGTGTATTGGGGGGAGGACGGCGTCTTTTATTCCTCGCCCGAAATGCGCGCGGTAGAGGACTTCCGCGATTTTTCGCCCAAGCGTTTTCCCGCCGTCGATCTCGAAGGTTGCGCGCTCGTCTGTAAAAAGAAGCGTAAAAAGATTGTCGCGCGGCTCGACTGCGCGCTCAATTGCTGTCACGGGGGAATGGGGGAGGACGGCACGCTGTCCGCGCTTTTGCGCTTTCACGGCGTGCCTTCGGCTTCGCCCGACGCCGTCGTTTCGGGCGTGTTTATGGATAAATCGCTCGGCAAAATCGCGGCGCGCGGACTTGGGGTTCCCGTTGCGGACGGGGTTGCGCTGACGGAATCGGATTGGTCCGATCGGGATCGCGCGATCGAAAAGGCGGAAGCGTTCGGCTATCCCGCGATCGTAAAGCCCGCGCATCTCGGTTCGAGCATCGGCATTCACGTCGCGAAGAACCGCACCGAGCTACGAGAGGCGCTCGAACTCGCTTTCCTGTTGGACTGCGGCGCGCTCGTGGAACGCTATCTCGCGGGCAAGCGGGATATCAACTGCGCCGCATGCGCGCTCGGCGGTAAGGTTGTGCTTTCTCCCTGCGAAGAGGTGTTCTCGCAAGAAGAGATTCTCTCCTTTTCGGAAAAGTACGAAGGCGGAAGCGCGCGGGAGTCCGCTCTCCCTGCCGATCTGCCCGAACCGCTTGCCGAGGAGATTCGCGGCTATACGCGGCGCATTTACGAGAGCTTCGGCGTGCGGGGCGTGGTGCGCGCGGACTTCCTCGTGTGGGAGGGCAAGGCGTATTTCAACGAGCTCAACACCGTGCCGGGGTCGCTCGCGTGCTATCTCTTCGGCGAGTCGCTCACGCAGTCGCGCGATTTTCTGCTCGCGCTGATCGAAGAGGCGGTGCCGTACGGGGAAAAGGACGTCGTGGAGAGCGGGATTTTGCGCAAAGGCGTTTTTTCGGGCGGAAAAAGTTGCAAACAAAGATAATTTTCGGTATAATAAAAAGAAAACGATCGAGGAGTTTATGCCGAAAATAAAAATGACCGTGCCGCTCGTGGAGATGGACGGCGACGAAATGACCCGCGTGCTTTGGAAGCGGATCAAGGAAATTCTCATTCTGCCCTACGTCGAGTTAAAGACGGAGTACTACGATCTGGGGCTCGTTCACCGCGACGAAACGGAGGACCGCGTGACCGAAGAGAGCGCGCTCGCCGCGAAAAAATACGGCGTTGCAGTCAAGTGCGCCACGATCACGCCCAACGTACAGCGCATGAGCGAGTACAACCTTCATAAAATGTGGAAGAGCCCCAACGGCACCATTCGGCGCATTTTAGACGGTACTGTGTTCCGCGCGCCCATTCTGTGCAACGGCATCCTCTCTTACGTGCCGGGCTGGAAGCGTCCGATCGTGCTCGCCCGTCACGCCTACGGCGACGTGTACTCCGCGGTTGACGGCGTTGCCGAAGCGGGGGAGAAGGTCTATCTCGTGACCGAGGACGCTTCGGGTAAGGAAGTGCGCCGCGCGCTCGTGCACGATTTCAAGGACGGCGCGGGCGTGGTGCAGGGTATGCACAACTGCGACGGTTCCATTCGTTCCTTCGCGCATTCGTGTTTCCGCTTCGCGCTCGAAAACAAAATCCCCATGATCTTCGCGACCAAGGACACCATTTCCAAGGTGTACGACGGGCGGTTTAAAGCGGTCTTTGCGGAAGTGTACGAGGAATACAAGGAAGCGTTCGAGGCGCAGGGATTGTATTACTTATACACGCTGATCGACGACGCCGTAGCGCGGATCGTGCGTTCGGAGGGGGGAATTCTCTGGGCGTGCAAGAATTACGACGGCGACGTGATGAGCGATATGGTCGCTACCGCGTACGGCTCGCTCGGCATGATGAGCTCGGTGCTCGTTTCGCCAGACGGCAAGTACGAATACGAGGCGGCGCACGGCACCGTTACGCGGCACTACTACAAGTATTTAAAGGGGGAGGAAACCTCCACCAATTCCGTCGCCACGATTTTCGCCTGGACGGGCGCGCTGAAAAAACGGGGAGAGCTGGACGGGAACGCCGCGCTCGCCGCCTTTGCGGAAAAGCTGGAAAAAGCGACGGTAAGCACGATCGAGGAAGGGGAGATGACGGGCGATTTGATTCCGCTCTTCCACCGCGAAGGGATTACGCCGAAGAAGCTGAATTCCGAAGAATTTCTGCAAGCGATCGCAAAGAGATTGTAATAAATTTTTTAATTGTGCTATCAAACACAAGCAAAAACTCTTGGATGAAATTCCAAGAGTTTTTGTATAAGATTTATCGGGAATAAAAGATAAAAGCGATTTCAAATCAAAGATTACTTTTCGGGCAGATAGTTTTCGAAGATGATATTGTCGCAGTATTTGCGCGCCTGCGCTTCCTCTTCCATAGATCGCAC